>NZ_JBEYFC010000244.1:0-12875 GCF_040634175.1 Streptomyces sp. NPDC007162 | reverse complement strand
GGAGGAGTAGGCGGGGACGCCGACGGTGGCGTAGGCGCGGGCCTGGATCTCGGCGGTGGCGGCGCCGTTGACCGGGTCGACGCGATCGCCTCCGACGTCCAGGAGGTCACGTCCAATGCCTCCGCGCTGTCCACCACCGTCGCCTCCACCTTCGGCGGCCCGCTGGTCAAGGTCGCGGCCTTCGGCTACGGCGTGCGCCGGGCGCTGGCCGGCCGCAAGGCGGACGTGCCCGTGAAGGAGCCCAGGCGTACCGTGATCGTGGGTCGGACCGTGCCCGCCGCACGGCGGAAGAACCGGGGAAAGTAGGAGCCAGACCATATGTTCCGCCGTACGTTCTGGTTCACCACCGGTGTCGCCGCCGGCGTCTGGGCCACCACCAAGGTCAACCGCAAGATCCGGCAGCTGACCCCGGAGAGCCTCGCCGCCACCGCCGCGAACAAGGCGCTGGAGACCGGCCACCGGATCAAGGACCGGGCGGTCGGCTTCGCACTCGACGTCCGCGACAACATGGCCCAGCGGGAGGAAGAGCTGGGGGAGGCGCTGGGCCTGGACGCGGACCCGGCACTGCCCGCGCCCCGGCGGCTCGCCGCCATCGAGAACAACCGCAGCAACCCGAAGTACATCGAGAACAGCAGGATTTCGAAGTACGCCGATCCCACGACGTACTCGTACGACCGGAATGAGGACCACTGATGGAGTCGGCAGAGATTCGCCGCCGCTGGCTGAGCTTCTTCGAGGAGCGCGGGCACACCGTCGTCCCTTCGGCGTCGCTCATCGCGGACGACCCGACTCTGCTCCTCGTCCCGGCCGGCATGGTGCCCTTCAAGCCCTACTTCCTGGGTGAGGTCAAGCCGCCCTTCGCCCGCGCCACCAGCGTGCAGAAGTGCGTGCGCACCCCGGACATCGAAGAGGTCGGCAAGACCACCCGGCACGGCACCTTCTTCCAGATGTGCGGCAACTTCTCCTTCGGCGACTACTTCAAGGAAGGCGCCATCAAGCACGCCTGGGAGCTGCTCACCAGCCCCCAGGACAAGGGTGGTTACGGCCTGGAGCCGGAGAAGCTCTGGATCACCGTCTACAAGGACGACGACGAGGCCGAGCGCATCTGGCACGAGGTCGTCGGCGTGCCGAAGGAGCGGATCCAGCGCCTCGGCATGAAGGACAACTACTGGTCCATGGGCGTCCCCGGCCCCTGCGGCCCGTGTTCCGAGATCAACTACGACCGCGGACCCGAGTTCGGCGTCGAGGGCGGCCCCGCCGTCAACGACGAGCGGTACGTGGAGATCTGGAACCTCGTCTTCATGCAGTACGAGCGCGGCGAGGGCATCGGCAAGGACAACTTCGAGATCCTCGGCGAGCTGCCCAGCAAGAACATCGACACCGGCCTCGGCCTGGAACGCCTCGCCATGATTCTGCAGGGCGTGCAGAACATGTACGAGATCGACACCTCCATGGCCGTCATCAAGAAGGCCACCGAGCTGACCGGCGTCCACTACGGCGAAACCCACGCCTCGGACGTCTCGCTGCGCGTGGTCAGCGACCACATGCGCACGTCGGTGATGCTGATCGGCGACGGTGTCACCCCGGGCAACGAAGGCCGCGGTTACGTACTGCGCCGCATCATGCGCCGCGCCATCCGCAACATGCGGCTGCTCGGCGCCACCGGCCCGGTCGTCCTCGACCTGATCGACACCGTGATCGCGATGATGGGCCAGCAGTACCCGGAGCTGGTCACCGACCGCGAGCGCATCGAGAAGGTCGCCGTCGCCGAGGAGAACGCCTTCCTCAAGACGCTGAAGGCCGGCACGAACATCCTCGACACCGCCGTCACCGAGACCAAGGACGCCGGCGGCAAGGTCCTCGCCGGTGACAAGGCGTTCCTGCTCCACGACACCTGGGGCTTCCCGATCGACCTCACCCTCGAGATGGCCGCCGAGCAGGGCCTCTCGGTGGACGAGGAGGGCTTCCGCCGCCTGATGAAGGAGCAGCGGGAGCGCGCCAAGGCCGACGCCCAGGCCAAGAAGACCGGCCACGCCGGAGCCGGTGCCTACCGTGAGATCGCCGACAGGACCGGCGAGACCGACTTCATCGGGTACGCCGACACCGAGGGCGAGACCACGATCGTCGGCATCCTGGTCGACGGCGTCTCCTCGCCGGCCGCCACCGAGGGCGACGAGGTGGAGATCGTCCTCGACCGCACCCCGTTCTACGCCGAGGGCGGCGGCCAGATCGGCGACACCGGCCGGATCAAGGTCGACACGGGTGCCGTCATCGAGATCCGCGACACACAGAAGCCGGTCCCGGGCGTCTACGTGCACAAGGGCGTCGTCCAGGTCGGCGAGGTGACCGTCGGCGCCAAGGCCCACGCCTCGATCGACTCCCGTCGCCGGACCGCCATCGCCCGTGCCCACTCGGCCACCCACCTCACCCACCAGGCGCTGCGCGACGCCCTCGGTCCGACCGCCGCCCAGGCCGGTTCGGAGAACCAGCCCGGCCGCTTCCGCTTCGACTTCGGTTCGCCGTCCGCGGTTCCCACGGCCGTGATGACCGACGTCGAGCAGAAGATCAACGAGGTGCTCGCCCGCGACCTCGACGTGCGCGCCGACATCATGGGCATCGACGAGGCCAAGAAGCAGGGCGCCATCGCCGAGTTCGGCGAGAAGTACGGCGAGCGGGTCCGTGTGGTGACCATCGGCGACTTCTCCAAGGAGCTGTGCGGCGGCACCCACGTGCACAACACCTCCCAGCTGGGCCTGGTGAAGCTGCTCGGCGAGTCCTCGATCGGCTCCGGCGTGCGCCGTATCGAGGCCCTCGTCGGTGTCGACGCCTACAACTTCCTCGCCCGTGAGCACACGGTCGTCGCCCAGCTCCAGGAGCTGATCAAGGGCCGTCCGGAGGAGCTGCCGGAGAAGGTCTCCGCCATGCTCGGCAAGCTGAAGGACGCCGAGAAGGAGATCGAGAAGTTCCGCGCCGAGAAGGTGCTGCAGGCCGCCGCCGGTCTGGTCGAGTCCGCCAAGGACGTCCGCGGGATCGCCGTGGTGACCGGGCAGGTCCCGGACGGCACCACCCCGGACGACCTGCGCAGGCTCGTCCTCGACGTGCGCGGCCGCATCCAGGGCGGACGGGCCGCCGTGGTCGCCCTGTTCACGGTCAACAACGGCAAGCCGCTGACGGTCATTGCCACCAACGACGCCGCCCGCGACCGCGGTCTCAAGGCCGGTGACCTGGTCCGTGCCGCCGCCAAGACGCTCGGCGGCGGCGGTGGCGGCAAGCCGGACGTCGCCCAGGGCGGCGGCCAGAACCCGGCCGCGGTCGGCGAGGCCGTCGACGCCGTCGAGCGCCTCGTCGACGAGACCGCCAAGTAAGGAACCGGTCAGAAATGCGCAGAGGACGTCGGCTCTCGATCGACGTCGGGGACGCCCGGATCGGGGTCGCCTCGTGCGACCCCGACGGGATCCTCGCCACCCCGGTGGAGACCGTCCCCGGCCGGGACGTTCCGGCGGCCCACCGCCGGCTGCGGCAACTGGTCGGGGAGTACGAACCGATCGAGGTCGTCGTCGGACTCCCGCGCTCCCTCAAGGGAGGTGAGGGCCCGGCCGCGGTCAAGGTCCGGGCCTTCGCCCAGGAGCTCGCCAAGGGCATCAAGCCGGTGCCGGTCCGGCTGGTCGACGAGCGGATGACGACCGTGACGGCCAGTCAGGGACTGCGTGCCTCCGGGGTGAAATCCAAGAAGGGACGCTCTGTCATCGACCAGGCCGCCGCTGTGATCATCCTTCAGCAGGCGCTGGAATCCGAACGGGTGTCAGGTAAACCACCCGGTGAGGGCGTCGAAGTGGTCATCTGATCGCGATACGGTAACGTTCCGCGCGATGCGATGGTTTTCGAACAGCCACCGCACAGCAAGAGGCGGAACGGTCCGTCGGCCCACCAGCCGCGTGATGCGCCGCCTCGCGGCTCTAGGGGATCGATGACTGAGTATGGCCGGGGCCCAGGCTCCGAACCGTGGCACCCGGAGGACCCGTTGTACGGGGACGACGGGTGGGGCGGGCAGCAGGCCCACGCGGGCCAGCAGTCCCCCTACGGCGGCCAGCCGCAGCACTACCCGCAGCAGTCGCAGCAGCAGTACGGCGACTGGGGCCAGCACCCGCAGGGTGGGTACGACCAGCACTACGGCCAGCAGCAGTACGCCTACTACGACGAACAGGGTCAACTGCAGTACGCCGACGGGCACGGGCAGCAGCAGTACGACCAGCAGTACGCCGGTCATGCCCCGCAGCAGTACCACCAGGGCACCTGGGACGCGGCCGGTACCCACGGCGAGGCGCCCTACGCCGCCGACCCGGGCGACCCCTACGGCCAGCAACCCGTGGCCTACGGCGGCGAGCAGCCCGACTTCTACGGCACCGAGGACGCCTACCCGCCGCCGGAGCCGCCCGGCCGCAGGCGCGACCCCGAGCCGGCCCCGCAGCCGGACCCCGCCGCCGAGGCGGCCGAGGAGGAGGAAGAGCAGCACCCCTTCTTCACGGGCGCGGACGCCGAGGACGACGAGGACGACGACCCGAAAGGACGCCGCGGTGGTGGCCGCGGCAAGGGGGGCAAGGGGGACAAGAAGGCCAAGGGCGGCGAAGGAGCCAAGAAACGCCGCAACGGCTTCGCCTGCCTGGTGGTCTGCCTGGTCTTCGGCGGCGGTGCGGCCACCGTCGGCTACTTCGGCTGGCACTTCTACCAAAATCGTTTCGGCGCGTCCCCGGACTACACGGGCAGCGGCAACGGCGAGACCGTGACCGTACAGATCCCCAAGGGCGCGGGCGGGTACGACATCGGCCGTCGGCTCAAGGAAGCCGGCGTCGTCAAGAGTGTCGACGCGTTCGTCCACGCGCAGTCGCAGAACCCGAAGGGCAACACGATCCAGGCGGGCGCCTACACCTTGAAAAAGGAGATGTCCGCCGCGAGTTGTGTGCTGCTGATGCTCGACCCGAAGAGCCAGGCGAATGTGGTGGTCACCCCGGGCGAGCGCGCGGCCGCCGTCTACGTGGCCCTCGACAAGAAACTCGGCCTGTCCGCGGGCACCAGCAAGAAGATCGCCAAGACCGAGTACAAGAACCTCGGTCTGCCCAGCTACGCGAACACCAACAGCAAGATCATGGATCCGCTGGAAGGATTCCTCTACCCGGGGACCTATCCCGCGGCCAAGGGCATGAAGCCCGACGCGATCCTCAAGCAGATGGTCGCGGCGGCCAAGGAGCAGTACGCCTCCTACGACCTCGTCGCCGAGGCCAAGAAGTACGACCTGGACAGTCCGTTGCAGGTCATCACGGTCGCGAGCCTCGTCCAAGCCGAAGGAAAGACGCACGACGACTTCCGCAAGATGGCGGAAGTGGTCTACAACCGTCTCAAGTTCACGAACACCGAGACGAACCGGTTGCTCCAATTCGACTCGACCTTCAACTACCTGAAGGGCACGAGCAACATCCACATCAGCGAGTCGGAGATCAACAGCAACCAGAACCCGTACAACACCTATACCCAGAAGGGTCTGCCGCCCGGTCCGATCGGCAACCCCGGCGAGGACGCGCTGAAGGCGGCGTTGAATCCGACCGACGACGGCTGGATGTACTTCGTGGCGACCGACGGTGTGAGCAACACCGAATTCGCCAAGACCAACGCCGAATTCGAAAAGCTCAAGGAAAAGTTCAATGCCACCTCGGGCCGCTGACGCCCGCCGGGCCGCTGTGCTCGGCAAGCCCATCGCCCACTCCCTCTCCCCGGTGCTGCACGGGGCCGCGTACGACGAACTCGGGCTCACCGACTGGTCGTACGAGCGCTTCGAGGTCGACGAGGCCCAGCTGCCCGGCTTCGTCGAGCAGCTGGGGCCGGAGTGGGCAGGGCTGTCGCTGACCATGCCGCTGAAGCGGGCGGTCATACCGCTGCTCGACGAGATCAGCGAGACCGCCGCCTCGGTCGACGCGGTCAACACCGTCGTCTTCGCGGAGGACGGGCGCCGGCTCGGCGACAACACCGACATCCCGGGCATGGTGGCCGCGCTCCGCGAACACGGCATCGAACAGGTCGACTCCGCCGCCGTCCTCGGCGCCGGCGCCACCGCCTCCTCCGCACTGGCCGCGCTCGCCCGGATCTGCACCGGCGAGGTCGTCGCCTACGTCCGCAGCGCGGCCCGCGCCGCCGAGATGCGGGAGTGGGGCGAGCGGCTCGACGTCGAGGTCCGCGTCGCCGACTGGGCCGACGCCGAGCAGGCCCTGCGCGCCCCCCTGGTGGTCGCCACCACCCCCGCCGGTACCACCGACGCCCTCGCCACCGCCGTACCGGAACGCCCCACCACCCTCTTCGACGTCCTCTACCACCCCTGGCCCACCGCCCTGGCCGCCCGCTGGTCCATGTTCGGCGGCGCCGTGGTGAGCGGCCTGGACCTCCTGGTGCACCAGGCCGTCCTCCAGGTCGAGCAGATGACCGGCCGCCGCCCGGCCCCCGTCGACGCCATGCGGCGGGCCGGGGAGAAGGCGCTCGCCGAGCGCTGAGCGGGCCGCCGGGGATCCGCACGTCGCGGGGCGCCGCCGAACCGCAGCCGACCGCACCGATTCCGCCCGGCCGGGCGCCGACCTGGCACATCCGCGTCCGCCTGCTGGACCGGCGGCCGGGTCCGGGGTCCGGACGTGGGAGGATCGGAGGTGGCGGACCGGGGCCGCGCACCCGGTCGGGCCGTCGCCGTACGCGAGGACACGCGTACGCAGGGCAGTACCAGGGCGCGAGCACTGAGGAGCATCGTTGAGCAGGCTGCGTTGGCTGACCGCGGGGGAGTCCCACGGTCCCGCACTTGTCGCGACGCTGGAGGGCCTTCCCGCCGGCGTGCCGATCACGACCGAGATGGTCGCCGACCACCTCGCGCGGCGGCGGCTCGGGTATGGCCGCGGTGCGCGGATGAAGTTCGAGCGCGACGAGGTCACCTTCCTCGGCGGCGTCCGGCACGGACTGACCCTCGGCTCCCCGGTCGCGATCATGGTGGGCAACAGCGAGTGGCCCAAGTGGGAACAGGTCATGGCGGCCGACCCGGTCGACCCCGAGATCCTCGCGGGTCTCGCCCGCAACGCCCCGCTGACCCGGCCCCGCCCCGGCCACGCCGACCTCGCCGGGATGCAGAAGTACGGCTTCGACGAGGCCCGGCCGGTCCTGGAGCGGGCCTCCGCCCGGGAGACCGCGGCCAGGGTGGCGCTCGGCGCGGTCGCCCGCTCGTACCTGAAGGAGACCGCGGGCATCGAGATCGTCTCGCATGTCGTCGAGCTGTGCTCCGTGAAGGCCCCGGCCGGTGGCTACCCCACCCCGGCCGACGTGGAGAAGCTGGACGCCGACCCGCTGCGCTGCCTGGACGCCGACACGTCGAAGGCGATGGTGGCCGAGGTCGACCAGGCCCACAAGGACGGCGACACCCTCGGAGGTGTGGTCGAGGTGCTGGCGTACGGCGTGCCGGTCGGCCTCGGCTCGCACGTCCACTGGGACCGCAAGCTGGACGCCCGTCTCGCCGGTGCCCTGATGGGCATCCAGGCGATCAAGGGCGTCGAGATCGGGGACGGCTTCGAGCTGGCCCGAGTGCCCGGTTCCAAGGCCCACGACGAGATCGTCGGCACGCCCGAGGGCATCCGGCGCGTCTCCGGCCGGGCCGGCGGAACCGAGGGCGGACTGTCCACGGGCGAGCTGCTGCGGGTGCGGGCCGCGATGAAGCCGATCGCGACCGTGCCGCGCGCCCTCCAGACGGTGGACGTGGCGACCGGCGAGGCCGCGCAGGCGCACCACCAGCGCTCCGACGTCTCCGCCGTGCCGGCCGCGGGCATCGTCGCCGAGGCGATGGTGGCATTGGTACTGGCGGACGCGGTGGCGGAGAAGTTCGGCGGCGACTCGGTCCCCGAGACCCGCCGCAACGTGCGCTCGTACCTCGAGAACCTGGCCATCCGGTGAGCACCGCGCCGATGGTGGTGCTGGTCGGGCCGATGGGCGTGGGCAAGTCCACGGTCGGACAGCTGCTCGCCGAACGGCTCGGCGTCGGCTACCGGGACACCGACGAGGACATCGTGGCAGCCGAGGGCCGCGCCATCGCCGACATCTTCGTGGCGGAGGGCGAGCCGGCCTTCCGTGCCATCGAGAAGCGGGCGGTGCGCGAGGCGCTGGCCGAGCACGAGGGCGTCCTCGCCCTCGGCGGCGGCGCGGTCCTGGACGCGGACACGCGCGGGCTGCTCGCCGGGCAGCGGGTGGTCTACCTCTCGATGGACGTCGAGGAGGCCGTCAAGCGCACCGGCCTGAACGCGGCCCGGCCGCTGCTCGCCCTGAACCCGCGCAAGCAGTGGCGCGAGCTGATGGAGGCGCGGCGGCACCTGTACGAGGAGGTCGCCACGGCCGTCGTGGCGACCGACGGCCGTACGCCCGAAGAGGTCACCCAAGCAGCCCTGGACGCAGTGGAGTTGAAGGAAGCATGAGCGAGGCAGTCACCCGGATCCAGGTCGGCGGCACGGCGGGCACCGAGCCGTACGAGGTCCTGGTGGGCCGTCAGCTGCTCGGTGAACTGGGCGGGTTGATCGGCGAGAAGGCCAAGCGGGTCGCCGTCATCCACCCCGAGGCGCTCGCCGAGACCGGCGACGCGCTCCGCGCCGACCTGGCCGGGCAGGGCTACGAGGCCGTCGCCATCCAGGTGCCCAACGCCGAGGAGGCCAAGACCGCCGAGGTCGCTGCCTACTGCTGGAAGGCGCTCGGCCAGTCCGGTTTCACCCGCTCCGACGTCATCGTGGGCGTGGGCGGCGGCGCCACCACCGACCTGGCCGGTTTCGTGGCCGCCAGCTGGCTGCGCGGGGTGCGCTGGATCGCCGTCCCGACCACCGTGCTGGCCATGGTGGACGCGGCCGTGGGCGGCAAGACGGGCATCAACACGGCCGAAGGCAAGAACCTGGTCGGCGCCTTCCATCCGCCGGCGGGTGTGCTGTGCGACCTGGCCGCCCTCGACTCCCTCCCCGTCAACGACTACGTCTCCGGGCTCGCCGAGGTCATCAAGGCGGGCTTCATCGCGGACCCCGCGATCCTGGAACTCATCGAGTCCGACCCCGAGGCCGCGCGGACCCCGGCCGGCCCGCACACGGCCGAGCTGATCGAACGCTCCATCCGGGTCAAGGCGGAGGTCGTCTCCTCCGACCTGAAGGAGTCCGGGCTGCGGGAGATCCTCAACTACGGCCACACGCTCGGCCACGCCATCGAGAAGAACGAGCGCTACAAGTGGCGGCACGGCGCCGCGGTCGCCGTCGGCATGCACTTCGCCGCCGAACTGGGCCGCCTCGCCGGACGACTCGACGACGCGACGGCCGACCGCCACCGCACCGTCCTGGAGTCCGTGGGCCTGCCCCTGCACTACCGCTACGACCAGTGGCCCAGGCTGGTCGAGACGATGAAGGTCGACAAGAAGTCCCGCGGCGACCTGCTGCGCTTCATCGTCCTGGACGGCCTCGCCAAGCCGACCGTTCTGGAGGGCCCCGACCCGGCCGTGCTCCTTGCCGCATACGGCGAGGTCGGGCAGTAGGCCGCTGCTGTCCGCGGCACCCGGCCCGCCGCGTGGCGCGGGCACTTCGGACCGCCCTCGGCCGTTTCACCCAACGACGACCGGGGGCGGTACCGTTCGGTGACGAGCGCAGCCGCACATGACGAGACGGAGTGGCACCGGATGCAGCACGCAGTGGGATCTCCGCTGCCGCCGCCCCATCGGCCGGGGCAGGGACCGACCGGCTGGCAGCCGGCCGCGCACCCTCCGGGAGCGCCCCAGGGCCCCGCGCCCGTGCCGCCGCCACCGGCCGCCCCGCCACCGCCCACGGTCCCGCCGCTGCCCACGGCTCCACCGCCGCCCGACACCACGGGCCACGTCCCGCTGCCGCCGGGCGCCCCGGTCGGGTTCCCCACCCCGCCGCCGGCCGCGGCCACCGCGCCCGACCCGGCCGCCACCACCCTGGCCGTCCTCCTCATCGGCCCGGCCGGGGCGGGCAAGACCAGCGTGGCCAAGTACTGGGCGGACCACCGCCGGGTCCCCACGGCCCACATCAGCCTCGACGACGTCCGCGAGTGGGTCCGCTCCGGCTTCGCCGACCCCCAGTCCGGCTGGAACGACAACTCCGAGGCCCAGTACCGCCTCGCCCGCCGCACCTGCGGCTTCGCCGCGCGCAACTTCCTGGCCAACGGCATCTCGTGCATCCTCGACGACGCGGTCTTCCCGGACCGCCCGGTCGTCGGCCTCGGCGGCTGGAAACGCCACGTCGGCCCGGGCCTCCTCCCCGTCGTCCTCCTGCCCGGCCTCGACGTCGTCCTGGAGCGCAACGCGGAACGCACGGGAAACCGCCGCCTCACCGACGAGGAGGTGGCCCGCATCCACGGCCGCATGGCCGGCTGGTACGGCTCGGGCCTCCCGATCATCGACAACTCCCAGTTGGACGTGCCGACCACGGCAAGGATCCTGGACGAGGTCCTGGCCAGGGCGATGGCGAGCCCCCCGAACTGGTAGCCGACCTTCTGGGGGGCGCTGGGGGAGGAACTGCGCGACAAGCCCCCACGGCCCCGCAGTCGACCATGGCGCCCTATCACCCCACTCGGCCTCCCCAACCGGCACAAATCGCCCATGGCTCCTACGCTCGTGTCATGTCCGAGGTGTACGCCGCCCGCCGAACCCGCCTGAGGGACCGCTGCCAGGCCAGCGGCAGCGCCTGCGCGCTGGTCTCACGCCCCGCCAACGTGAGGTACCTCGCCGGGGCCGCCCCGCACGGCTCCGTCCTGCTGCTCGGAAGGGACGAGGACCTCCTCGTGAGTCCCGGCCCGCTGGACGACCGCCCCACCGAGGCCCGTGCCGACGACTCCCTTCGCCCGCACCTCCTGGAGGGTCCCGGCGGCGACCCGGTCGTGGCCGCCGCCGGCCTCGCCGTCGCCCAGGGCACCGACGCCCTCGCCGTCGAGGAACACCACCTCACCGTGGCCCGGCACCGCGCCCTCGCCTCGGTCGCCCCGCGGCTGCGCCTGGCCGACCTGGGCGGCGCCGTCGAGCAGCTCCGGGTCGTCAAGGACGAGGAGGAGATCTCCTGCCTGCGGATCGGCGCCGAGATCGCCGACCAGGCCCTCGGCGAGCTGCTGGAGTCGATCCTCGTCGGCCGTACCGAACGGCACCTCGCCCTGGAGCTGGAGCGCCGCCTGGTCGACCACGGCGCCGACGGCCGGGCCTTCCCGACCTCCGTGGCCACCGGACCGAACTCCGGCCGCCGCGGTCACCACCCCACCGACCGGCGGGTCGAGGAGGGCGACTTCCTCTCTGTCTGCCTCGGCGCCACCTACCGGGGCTACCGCTGCGAGATCGGCCGCACCTTCGTCATCGGCACCTCGCCCGCGGACTGGCAGATCGAGCTGTACGACCTGGTCTTCGCCGCCCAGCGGGCCGCCCGGGAGAGCCTCGTGCCGGGCGCCGCCTGCCGGGACGTGGACCGCGCGGCCCGCCAGGTACTGGACTCCGCGGGCCACTCCGAGGGCCTGCAACCCCTGACGGGACACGGCGTCGGACTCGAAATCGACGAGGACCCGCAGCTCGCCCCCGCGGCCATGGGTAAACTGGACGCTTGCGTGCCGGTCACCGTCGAACCGGGGGTCCACCTCCCGGGCCGGGGCGGTGTCCGGATCGATGACACGCTCGTCGTACGCCCCGAGGCGGACGGCGGACCCGAGCTACTCACCATCACGACCAAGGAGCTGCTCGCACTATAGGGAAGGTGCGTGCGCCGGGGTCGTCCACGTCAGTCCAGGAGATTCCGCAACCGTGGCTTCCACGAACGACCTCAAGAACGGCCTGGTGCTCAAGCTCGAAGGCGGCCAGCTCTGGTCCGTCGTCGAGTTCCAGCACGTCAAGCCCGGCAAGGGCCCCGCATTCGTGCGCACCAAGCTCAAGAACGTGCTGTCCGGCAAGGTGGTCGACAAGACCTTCAACGCCGGCGTCAAGGTCGAGACGGCCACTGTCGACAAGCGCGACATGCAGTTCTCGTACATGGACGGCGAGTACTTCGTCTTCATGGACATGGACACGTACGACCAGCTGCACATCGACCGGAAGACCGTCGGCGACGCCGCGAACTTCCTGATCGAGGGCTTCACGGCCGTCGTCGCCCAGCACGAGGGCGAGGTGCTCTTCGTCGAGCTGCCCGCCGCCGTCGAGCTGACCATCCAGGAGACCGAGCCCGGCGTCCAGGGCGACCGCTCCACCGGCGGCACCAAGCCCGCCACGCTGGAGACCGGCCACCAGATCCAGGTCCCGCTCTTCATCACCACCGGTGAGAAGATCAAGGTCGACACCCGCACCAGCGACTACCTCGGCCGGGTGAACGGCTAACCGTGGCTGCCCGCAACACGGCCCGCAAGCGCGCCTTCCAGATCCTCTTCGAGGGCGACCAGCGCGGGGCCGACGTCCTGACCGTGCTCGCGGACTGGGTCCGGCTGTCCCGGACCGACACCCGGCAGCCGCCGGTCAGCGAGTACACGATGCAGCTGGTCGAGGGCTACGCGGAGCACGCCACGCGTATCGACGAGCTGATCGCCCAGTACTCGGTGGGCTGGACGCTCGACCGGATGCCGGTCGTCGACCGCAACATCCTGCGCCTGGGCGCGTACGAGCTGATCTGGGCCGACGAGACGCCGGACGCCGTCGTCCTCGACGAGATGGTGCAGATGGCCAAGGAGTTCTCGACGGACGAGTCGCCGGCGTTCGTGAACGGGCTCCTCGGGCGTCTGAAGGAGCTGAAGCCGTCGCTGCGCCGGGAAGCGTAGCCGACGGAACGCCGGAAGGCCCGCAGCCGCTCGCTGCGGGC
>NZ_JBEYFC010000243.1:0-12891 GCF_040634175.1 Streptomyces sp. NPDC007162 | reverse complement strand
GGCGGTACCGGGGACGCGGGCAACAGCGGTACGACGGGCGGCGGCACCGCCGGTGGTGACGGCAGCAGCGGCGGGAGCACGGTTGTCCGCAACAATGGGCACACCAATCTCGGCAACTGCCTCGCCAAGCAGAGTTCCGCGCACAACGCGGCGGTATGCGCGACCGGCTTCGCCGCCGCGACCTGGGCCAAGGCGCACAACATCGATGGCCAGGTCACCGTCGACATCGGTCCAGGCGGCGGCACGGCCAACGCCATCCCGGGGGCAAGCGACGGCAAGGACAAGAAGAACTCCGGTCGTGCCGACGTGATCCTCTGGACGAAGGACAGGGTCTACATCTGGGAGGTCAAGCCGAACACTCCCTACGGGAGGGAGGACGGCCCGAAGGATTTGAACCGGTACGTCACCAAACTTGAAGAGCACTTTGAAGACGTGGGTGACGACCGTGACGTCGAGGCCGGCAAGGGGCTTCCTCGGCAGATGTTCAAATCCTCCGGCCAGGGCATGGGCGCCGTATGGTCAGAGGAGAACTCACCCGGCATGCGGTACTACGGGACCCAGCGGAAACGCCCCAGCCCCACCCCCAGTCCTTCGCCGGGGCCGAGCACCGGGCCCGTCGAGGAACCCACCCGCACGCCGACGGCGGAGCCCACCCCTTCGGCGACGGGAACCTACGGCCCCGGCTCACCGGTCAGCGGCCCGCAGGTGAATGCTGGCAAATACGGTCTGGCCGCCATGGTCGCTGGCGTTGCATGGGCGACCATCTGGGGTGCCGGGAGGGTCCTGTCCGAGGGTCCGGCATGTGTGCTGGGCGGGGCCTGCTGAGACGTCGGTAAGGTGAGCGGAATGAACGTCTATATCGAGGCTTCGTTCGATACTGCGGCACCGGACGGCCCGGGTGAATCGCTGGTGCAGTGGTTCCGTACCGCGTGGGTGCAGTTGTTCAGAAGCCTGGTGGAGGCGGAAGCGAAGGGGGACGGGGAAGTCGAATCCCGGGCACATGTCGTACAGCACATCGACGACCGTCCGCGCCGGTTTCCCCATGTCGGCGCGGCCTGGGAGCAGTTCGAGGAAGGGCTCGCCATGTTCCCCTGGGCGGCCGACATTACGTTCCTCAGCTACCGCGGGGAACTGTGCGAACTTGGCCGGACGAGTTCGTACCACACCCTCGGGGACGGTTCCATCTGGCGGGCGTCGGCGTCGGTGAGCGCGGACGCCCCGGACGACGCCGAATCCTGCGCCGCGCTGGTGGACTTCCTGCATGCCGCGCTGGACACGAGCAACCCCACCTTCGGCCGCATCGAGTGGCGCAACTTCAACGAGCTCACCAACCTCGATGCCGTACTCCGGCGGAAGAAGCGCACGTCACGCCGCGAGAGCCGACGGTTCCTACGGGGCTATGCCTGGGCGACGGTCTGTCCGGCGGAACTGGCGGCACGGCTCGGCGGTGCCGCGGCGCTGGAGAACTCGAGGGCCTTTCACCGGGTGCTCCCGTTGCGGGCGGGGGGCGTGCTGCTTCAGGCTTCGGACACTCTGGCCGGGTACACCGACCAGGTGATGGAGCGGGTGTTCGAGGCGCTCGCCCCCGTGTTGCCGCAGGGTGAGCCTCACCCGGACCCGGCATACCCGGAAATGCGGTTCGTGCCACGGGATGCCGCTGGAGTTCGCTGAGCTGCCGCATCATGGATGTGCATGCTGACGCGCTCACATCGAGACGTTCGCTCCTGTCCTCCCAACGGTGCTGAGGGCCGGCGGCTGGTCAACGGGAGCGCATGGTCTTGGCGTCAGCCAGGCTGGAGTCGGCCGTGGCCGGCAGGCGCATTCCGTGCAGTCCCACGCTTGGCGATCGTCGCCCGTCCTGACTCGGTCACCTGGGCGAGGCTTTGCCGGCCCGACCGGTGGCCTCGCCCATGGGAGCCCCACACGGGCCCCCGCACTCGCTCCGACACGGAGGAGCCTCTTCCCGTTGGGAGGAGAATCCGCTGCCTTCAGCTTCGTTGGGGTTGCTCTGACGCGTAAATAGGTGCTGGTCAGGGTTGGAGTGACCCCCGAGATTCCGACACCTGGACGCTGGATGTTTCGTCATCCAGGGGAAGTGATCCATGGTGGCAAAACGGAGGAATTTCCCGGACGAGTTCAAACGGGACGCAGTGGACCTTGTGCGGTCCTCGAAGGACCGGCCCCTTACCGACATCGCCCGGGGTCTTGGTGTCCATCTGGAAACGTTGCGGAAGTGGGTCCGAGAGGACGCCGCCCGCCGCGCCCATGCGAGTGCCGACGAGGCTGATGCCGACATGACCTCGAGCGAGCAAGAGGAACTCAGGCGCCTGCGGCGGGAGAACGCCCGACTGAAGGAGGACAACGAGATCCTCCGGAAGGCCGCCGCTTATTTCGCACGGGAGACGACACGGTGATCCGCTTCCGTTTCGTCGACGAGCACCGGAACGCCCATGGCGTGAAGCGGATGTGCGACGTCCTGGGCTGGGACCGCTCCGGCTATTACACCTGGCACAAGAAAAAGGAGGCACGGTAGCAAAGGGCGGATGAGGAAAAGGAACTTGTCCGCCGGATCCGGTGCATCCACACCGAGTCCCGGGGCGCCTACGGCGCTCTGCGGATCACTCGTACCTTGCGCCAGCAGGGGCAGGTCGTGAATCGCAAACGCGTCGCCCGGGTCATGCGGGAACGTCAGATCGCCGGAATAGCCCGCCGGAAATCACGGTCCCTGACAAAGGCCGACCGTACGGCACCGCCCGCACCCGACCTCGTCCAGCGGGACTTCACCGCGCCGATGCCGGGCCTGAAACTCGTCGGTGACATCACCTGCCTGCCCACCGCCGAGGGATGGCTTTACCTGGCTACGGTGATCGACCTGTGCACGCGCGAGGTCGTCGGCTGGTCCATGGCCGACCATATGCGCACCCAGCTGGTCGATGACGCCATCCGAATGGCCTATGCCGGCGGACACACGGCTGGCAACGCGATCTTCCACACCGACCGCGGATCGCAATACACGTCTCGCCAGTTCCGGGAAACATTGGCTGAGTTGGACATCCGGCAAAGCACCGGCCGAACCGGCTCATGCTTCGACAATGCGGCCGCAGAGAGCTTCTTCGCCGTACTCAAATCCGAGATCGGCACCACGGCCTGGCCGGCCCGGTCGCAGGCCCGGCAAGACGTATTCGGATGGATCGCGCAGTATTACAACCGGGAGCGGATCCACTCGACCATCGGCTACCTCACCCCACACCAGGCCAGGACCCGCTACAGACAACGGCTCCACCTCGCCGCATAAAACGGAAGTGTCGGACCTCAAGGGGTCACTCCAAAACACGCATGGCTCGACGCACTCCACATGGTCGACAAGCAGAACCGGATGACGGATTCCGGCGACATGTGGGATGCCCGCAACGGAATCCATCTGGCGAGTGAGACGTTCTGGGAGGTCTTCTGCGACGAGGCCCTCGGAGCCTGCCCCAAGAGCCGGCCCGACGCTCACAACTCCACCGACTTCGGGTATTTCCCGATGACTTCGTCGGACTCGTGGGGAGAGTCACTCAAGGACGTTGTGCGTGGTGGCACCTCGGTGGCAGCTGCCGGATTCTGGTACAGAAACCTGCGCCCCCACGAAGATCCGGCAGAAGGACTGTTCGCCAAGAACGTCGACGGCGACTACACCATCAACGTGCAGATCGGCCAGGGGGGTCGGGTACGGACCCAGTGGATTTCGGTGACGAAGAGCTGGGATGTGATCAAGAAGTGGCGCCAGCCCGGACAACGGGTCGCTATCATCGACGGCGACAAAGTCGAGGCGCGGTTGGTCGACCTCACCACCCCGGAAAACATGCCAAGGTACCTGCGAGGATTTCGTTCACTCAACAATGCGCAATCATCGCAAGAGGCCCTGGTCGAGAGATACATAAACCCGAACGCCATCATCGGAATGGTCGAAGATGAGGAATGATCCAGTGGATGAGGAGCTCGTGTCGCAACTGAACGACGCGGCTGAGGGGTTCATCGGTCCCCTGCGCCTGAACGACGGCTTCGTTCAGCTCGCGCTGGACGAACTGTGCAGGCAGATCGACCGACTCGGGGAGCAGTGGCGTGCAGCCGAGGTCATTCCGAAATCGGCTGCCCTCCTCCTCTCGGAGCTGTACCCGGCGATCAGTGCCTGCGCCGACCTCTACGCAGGGGACGAACGCCAGAGAATGATCGACGCTGCGGTGCGGGTCGGAGAAAGAGTCACCTACGCCTTGGACCCCGCGGGCGAACCCGAGATGTGAGGCCACGCGCTGCACCGCCACCGCACACGACGAGCCCCGGACCACTTGTCCGGAGCTCGCTCGGCATTCGGCCTACACCAGGTCCGCCGCCTCTGGCTGCCAGCTGCATGAACAGGCCCATACATGGTTGTCCTGGACGCGGTACCGGAACCGCTGCGGAATGAAAATCCGCTCCGGGCGGGTTCGAAGGCCGTCCTTGAGCTGGTGCGATCGTCCTTCATGCCTTCGGCGCGATCCTGTTGGGCCTCATTGAGGCCGAGTTGAGGCCGCAAGGACAGGAACAGACCGACAAGGGCTGACGATCCCCAACATGGATAACCGCATCTGACCTGCGAAAACGTCAAGGGTGAGCGTTGATCAGCAAGAGCCGCCAAGATCCCCAATGGACTCATAATCCGTCGGCCGTGGGTTCGAGTCCCACCCGCCCCACCTGTGCAGGCCTTTGGCCTGCGAAAACGTTCATTTTGTCCTGTCGGATCGTCAACTTTGCCTGAACGGACTGAATCCGCTGCTCGTGGGTTTGGAGTCCGGCGGAGGTCGGGGGAGTTCCAACCCGTCTGACCTGCGGCG
Source organism: Streptomyces sp. NPDC007162 (assembly GCF_040634175.1). NCBI lineage: Bacteria > Bacillati > Actinomycetota > Actinomycetes > Kitasatosporales > Streptomycetaceae > Streptomyces > Streptomyces sp. NPDC007162. Next base: position 8,038 of record NZ_JBEYFC010000243.1, on the reverse strand, counting down.
GAGTAGGTGCTCGCGGTTACCGATCGTCGTTTGGGCCACTGCTCTGAGGGGCGATGCCAAGCCCCAGGGGGCCGTACGGGGGCCGGGGCGGCGCGGTCGCGTCCGGTCGACGGTGTCTGCGGGGCGGTTCGGTTGTCCCATTGGCCGGTGTGCGGCAGGGCTGCCATCGCGCTGTGTAGGCACTGTCGCCCTCGCTGTGTTCCATCTGCGATGACGTCCAGGGGTGGGGAAGCTGCCCCAAGAGGAAACCGCCCGGACGGGTTACTCGCCCCTCTTGGGTAGAGCCCTGCGGTTCGGCCGTCAGGCCGGTGTGACGGCCGACCCTGCACTGTTTCTTGGGCAGGTACGGCCCCCGAGAACGAACCTCAGAAGATCAACGAAGCCTTCCCCCGTCATGTCACACCCGTCGCCTTCTGTAGCCGACTCGCATCCCTGGGCGATGCCAGAAGATCACCGTCCGATGCAGCAGCATGATCAGCGGGCATGCTCGGGCCCGCGAGCTGCACCGGCTTACCTGGGCAAGTCGGCGTGTCGAGTCAGGGGACCCGCTGACGGCAGGGTCTCAGGTCGCCCTCGCCTGCTTGGCGACGGGCCAGGAGAAGAGGACGAGCAGACAGGTGTCGCCTGATGACCATCAGGTGACCGCTGTCCGCCCGGCGATTTACCGGAGTCCAGGGAATGCTTGGGGAGCGCCACCGCGAGCGATCAGCTGCCGACACGCCACGCAAAACACCCGAAACGCTCCGGAAGGAATCTCACGCCATGACTACGACCGCGCCCAAGGCTCCGACTACACCAGGGGTGCGGTCCTGGTGGGGAATCCCGTTTGCCACCGCTGAGCGATACCGCCGCCCCGTAGTCGCGGATTTCGATCCGGACTGCTCCTATGACCGCAAGGGCGTCGTTTCCGTCCAGCCCGACAGCGGCGACTGGCTAGAAGCTGACAGCGGGATGGGAGAGGACTGCCTGAACCTGAACGTGTGGGCCCCCGAGCAGCCGGCCGGGAAGACGCTGCCGGTGGCCGTGTACATCCATGGCGGCGGATTCGAGTTCGGCGCCAACACGCAGACCACCTCGAACGCCGCCGGTCTCGCCGTCACGGGACGCGTGGTGAGCGTGTCGGTCAACTACCGGCTCGGCGCCCTGGGCGCGCTCTCGCTCTCGCAGTACGGCGGGCGGCTCGCCGAGGCCAGCAATCTTTTCCTGCAGGACGTCATCGCCGCGCTCACCTGGATCCAGCGGAACATCGCCCACTTCGGCGGCGACCCCGACCAGGTCACGGTCTACGGCCACAGCGCCGGCGCCTACTCCACCTTCGGTCTGCTCGGCGCCTCCTCCGCCGACGGCCTGTACCGGCGACTGGCCGGGTTCTCCGGCGGGCCCGCTCGTAGCGTCCCGGCCTGGTGGGCCGAGGAGCTCGCGCACCTGTTCGTCACCGAACTCGGCGTAGCGGACAACCCGGAGAAGCTGCTCGACCTCGACGCGGTCTCCTTGAGGGACGCCCTGCGCAAGGTCGCCCCGACGGACCTCGGAGTCCGCGGCGGAGTGGACAACAAGGCGACCGGCGTGGTCCTGGACATCGGGCAGCCCGGCGGGGTGGTGCACGCCCATCCCATGAACGACCTGGCCTCGGGCGCGCACCGCGATGTCGACGTGCTGCTGAGCATGGCGAGCGACGACATGGGGTGGTGGGTGGCGAACGACCTCGACCGGTTCGACCCGCACACCATCGACCGCATTGTCGACGAGGTCGCGGGGTGGCGTATTTCCCGCTCCCGCGCGCAGAAGATAGTCAACGCCTACGATCAGGGCGGCCGTACCCCGGCCGAGGTTCGCGCCGCGGTCATGGCGGACTACCTCTTCGCGCTCCCGGCCGCCCGTGGCGCCCTGGCGCACGCCGCCGCGGGCGGCAACGCCCATCTCCTGATGATCGGGCCCGCCGAGGGCGCACCCGCCGTGCACGGCACCGAGATGTACGCCCTGGTCGGCCAGGAACAGCCGGGTCGCAGCGCCGAACAGGCCGAGCGTGACACGCGGATCCGCGACATCGTGCTCGACTTCGCCACCGGTGAACAGTCCCGTCTGTGGCCCGCTGTCACGGACAAACCCACCTCGGGAAGCGTCGGCAACCCGCCCTTCGAAGCCACGGCCCACTACCAGCAGGCCCTCGGCCTGTGGGAGGGCATCGACCGTCCTTGACGGCTGGCGGGACGCCATCCGGAACAGCGCACCAGGGGGGCGAAACAGAGTGAGGAACTCGGTATGAGCCAACCGACAGCAGCCGGCGACGCCGCACCGGCGACGATGCGGGCCGTCGTCGTCACCCGGCCCGGCGGCCTGGACGCACTTCAGATCCAGGATGTGCCGGTGCCGGTACGCAAGCCCGGCTGGGTGCGGATCAGGGTGAAGGCGTTCGGCGTCAACGAGTCCGAGGTCACCACCCGCAAGGGCGAGTCCGACGCGGAGGTCACCTACCCGCGGATCCCCGGCATCGAAGGCGTCGGCGTGGTCGATGAGGCCGACGAGGACAGCGAGCTGCGCCCGGGCCAGCAGGTGGCCACCATGATGGGCAACATGGGCCGCTCGTACGACGGCGCGTACGCCCAGTACGTGACCGTCCCCGCGGCACAGGTCATCCCGTTCGAGACCACCCTGCCGTGGGACGTCGTCGGCGCCCTGCCCGAGATGTTCCAGACCGCCTACGGATCCCTGACCCGCGGCCTGGACCTCAAGGCCGGACAGACGCTGCTGATCCGCGGCGGCACCTCCACGGTCGGGCTGAGCGCGGCGGCGATGGCCAAGGACATCGGCGCCACCGTCATCTCCACCACGCGTCACGCCGGGCGTGCCGACGAACTGCGGGCCATGGGTGTCGACCATCCGATCGTGGACGACGGACACATCGCCGAGAAGGTCCGGGACCTCGCACCGCAGGGCGTGGACGCCGCGCTGGAACTGGTGGGCTGCACAGCCCTGCCGGACACCTTCGGATGCGTGCGCGTGCACGGCACCGTCTGCTTCACCGGCGCCTTGGGCGGCGCGTGGATGATCCCCGACTTCATCCCGTTCATGATCCCCAGCGGGGTGCGGCTGACCAGTTACGCGGGCGAGGCCGCCGATCTCCCGGCCGACGTCTTCGCCCATCAACTCCAGGCCATTGCGGAGGGACGGCTCAAGGTCCCGGTCGCGAAGGTCTACCAGGGGCTGGAACAGGTCCGTGACGCCCAGGCCGACGTCGAGTCCGGCACCACGCCGGGCAAGCACGTCGTCGTCCTGGACGACTGAGAACTGATCACGGGACGCGACGAGGTCATCGCACACCTCGACTCGATCTGCTCGCACCCGCACATCGTTCGCAGCGAGTTCTTCAGCCCGGCGGAGAACGCCTCCGCTCCCCGTCGTTCCCGAAGGAGAGAACAGATGACAGACCAGTCAGCAGCAGGCTGTTTCGGTGCCACGACTACCCGGCCCCCGCTGGACCCGGAGCTCGCGCCCGTCGAGGAGGCGCGGGGCGCTGTTTTCCGGCCTTGACGGATGAGACCCTCCGCGAGATCCGACGGCAGATCGCCGCGGGTTCCCCCGGGTTGGATTCGGAGGCTCTGACGGCGGACGGCAGAGTGCGGGTGGAGGAGCGCCAGGTACCCGGGCCGGAAGGCGAGCCGGACATCACTGTGCTGATCCTCAGCCTCCACGGGGGCGGGATGATCATGGGGGGGCACCGGGACCACGTGAGTCATCTCCTTCCCCATGTGATCGAGGGGAGTGCGGTAGTCGTGTCGGTCGAGTACCGACTGGCGCCGGATCACCCCGATCCCGCGCCGGTCGAGGACTGTTACGCGGGCCTGGTGTGGATGGCGAAGAACGCGGCCGAGCTCGGTATCGACCCCGAGCGCCTCATGATCGCCGGAGTCGGTGGCGGCGGCGGCCTCGCGGCGGGGACCGCGCTGCTCGCCCGGGACTGCGCCTTTCCCTCGCTCAACCACCAGATTCTGATCTGCCCCATGCTCGACGACCGCTTCGAGACGCACAGCAGTCGCATGGTGGACCGCGAAGGCGTATGGGACCGCCACAGCAACCTGTACGCGTGGACCTCCGTACTGGGCGAGCGGCGCGGCGGCCCGGACGTTTCGCAGTACGCCGCGCCGGCCCGCGCCGAGGACCTCAGCCGGCTGCCGCGCACCTACATCGCCACCGGCTCGGCCGAGGGGTTCCGCGACGAGATCCTTAGATACGCCGGCCGCCTGTCCGAGGCGGGAGTGAGCGTCGATCTGCACATGTGGGACGGGAGCTTCCACGGGTTCGACATGACGGTGGATCATGCGGCTGTGTCGTGTGCTTCCAGCGCGACCCGTGAGGAGTTCATCCGGCGGGCCCTTGACAGGTGAGCGGTGCGACAACGCGCAGACTGCGAAGACAGCCATTGCCTCCTGACGGGCAAGCCCGGCGTTCGCCGCGTTTCCGTCAAGCGTCGGTCCTCGCTTCGTGGGCCGCGTAGGCAGCCGGGGTGAGGCCGGTGCGGTCGCGGAAGAAGCGGCCGAAGTTCGCGGGGTCGGTGAAGCCGAGGTGGACGGCCACGGTCCGGGCGTCCCACCGGGCAGCTCCCAGCAGGCGCCGGGCTTCCAGGAGGCGCCGCTCGTCGATGAGTTCACGTACTCCCTTGCCGGTGGCGTCCCGGGCGGCACGGCTGAGGGTGCGGACCGAGCAGCCGAGCAACTCGGCGTAGTCCGCGGCGTGGTGCAGCTCGCGAAAGTGCAGCTCCAAGGCGTCCAGGAAGCGCCCGTACCTCTCGGCACGGCCCGCCCCGGTCGTGGCCGTGCCGATGGCGGCGATGCCCGGGGAGTTGGCCAGGCGCAGCAGCAGCGATTCGAGCAGGCTGCGCCGCAGGGCATGGTGGATGTCGAGGGGGCGGCGCCCCAGTGCGCGGTGTTCGTCCAGGAGCTGGAGTGCCGTCTGCTGGAGCCAGGCGGCGTCGTCGGGGTGCGGGCTGAGCACGGCAGGGGCCTCGTGCGCGGTGAGCGGGGCCAGGAGACGGGCGATGTCGGGATGCAGCACGTCCGGTTCGAACAGGATGAACGGGCCGCGGGCCGCGCTCGGCGGATGCCAGCACTGCGCATGCCCGGGACGCACCCACAGCCACTGGCCGGGGGCGACCGTCCGCGTGACGTAGTCGACGTCATGCCGCAATTCACCCTCGGTGACCCCGATGAGGTAGTGGAAGGTGGCACGGCCCGGACGGGGCGGGTTCCACGGCCAGTCGTCGTGCTGGGTGAAGAAGTCCTCGACGGTGCTCACCTCAAGGCCGTAGGGAGTACCGACCGGGGGCTGAAAACCGTACAGCGGTACCGCAGCCGGACCGGCCGCGCTTCCGCTCGGGTCAGGGTGTCGCCTGTCGACCATCACGTGTCCGCAGCCTACTGCCTTTCTGGTGGGCTGCGGCGGAAGGATGGCACGTGCCGCCGCGCCTGCGCGGCGCGCCCTCCACGTCTTTCGATGCCACAGTCCGTCACCACTTGAGGAAGGGAACGCCCATGAACGGACCGGCCCTGCACAAAACCGCCGCCGACTGCGCAGAGGAGCTCCCCGGAGCTCAGCTGGAACACCCTTTCGGTCCCGATTGGGAGGTCTTCAAGGTGCGCGGCAAGGTGTTCATGCTGATGACCGAAGTCCCGGGGCGGCCCGTGGTGATCCTCAAGGCGGATCCCGGTGAGGCTCAGGCCCTGCGGGAGCAGTACCGCCACATCACCCCCGGCTATCACATGAACAAGAAGCACTGGATCACCCTGGAGAGCGGAGACGGCGTCGACAAGGAGCTCGTCAGGGAGCTCGTCACCGACTCCTACCGGCTCGTCGTCGCCCACCTGCCCAAGGCCGAGCAGCCCGTCGACCCGCACACCTACGGCACTGGCACGCGGGCGGCCCGGTGAGCGCGGCCGGTGACCGGTTTCAGGACACCGCCCGACAGGTGGCCCTGGCCCTCCCCGACGTCAGCCACGGCTACCCCTTCACCCCCGGACTCGACGTATACAAGGTCGCGGGCAAGGTGTTCCTGATCGTCACCGACGACCCGGACGAACAGATCATCACGGTCAAGTGCGAACCCGAGCACGCGCGGGCACTGGAGCGCGGCCACGCATCGATCACACCGGGCCGGTATCTCGACAAACGGCACTGGATCTCACTGGGGCCGGGACCCGGCATCACCGAGCGGCTGGTCACCGACGTGGTCGAGGACTCCTACCACCTGGCCGTCGAGCGGCTGCCGCGACGCGACCGCCCCGGTGCCCGATGAACGCCGCGACCTTCCCCACTAGCGGCTGAGCCGACGCCTGTCAGTGCCCCGTGCAAGGCTCGTCATGTCCGCACACGTACGCACCTGTCCGCACACGTCCGCCTGCGACCCGAGAGACCGATGGAACCGACCGAAGTGAGCCTGCCGCTCTTCGACGAGGAGCCCTCCCGGCCCCTCGCCGACCGCCTGCGCCCCACCCAGCTGGAAGATGTCGTCGGGCAGGACCACCTCCTTGCCCCGGACGCCCCGCTCGGCCGCATGGTCGCCCAGCAGCGCCTCGGCTCCGCCATCCTGTGGGGCCCGCCCGGCGTCGGGAAGACCACCATCGCCCGGCTCCTCGCGGACGCCGGCAACCTGGCCTTCGAGTCAGTGTCGGCCACCTTCTCCGGCGTGGCCGATCTGCGCAAGGTGTTCGCCACCGCACGAAGCCGACGCGGCATCGGCCAGGGCACCCTGCTGTTCGTCGACGAGATCCACCGCTTCAACCGCGCCCAGCAGGACAGCTTCCTGCCCTACGTCGAGGACGGCACCGTCACCCTGATCGGCGCCACCACGGAGAACCCGAGCTTCGAACTCAACGGAGCCCTCCTCTCCCGCACCCAGGTCCTCGTCCTCAAACGCCTCGACGAAGCCGCACTGTCCACGCTCCTCGACCGCGCCGAGGACCTCACCGGCCACCATCTGCCCCTGGACGACGACGCCCGCCGCGCACTGATCGCCATGGCCGACGGCGACGGCCGCTACCTCCTAAATATGGCCGAACAGCTCCAAGCCCTCCCGGACACCGAAACCACCCTGGACACCGCCGGGCTCGCCCATCACATCCAGCAGCGTGCCCCGCTGTACGACAAGGCGCAGGAGGGCCACTACAACCTGATCTCCGCGCTGCACAAGTCGATGCGTGGCTCCGACCCGGACGCGGCCCTGTACTGGCTCGCCCGGATGCTCGACGGCGGCGAGGACCCCCTGTTCGTCGCCCGCCGCCTGGTCCGCTTCGCGAACGAGGACATCGGCATGGCCGACCCGCACGCCGTCCAGCAGGCCCTCGCCGCCTGGGACGTGTACGAGCGACTCGGCTCCCCCGAGGGCGAGTTGGCGATCGCCCAGGCCGTCGTCTACCTCGCCACCGCCCCCAAGTCCATCGCCGTCTACCGCGGCTTCAACGCCGCACACCGATCAGCCCGGCACACCGGCTCACTCATGCCACCCGCCCACATCCTCAACGCCCCGACCCGGCTGATGAAAGACCTCGGCTACGGCAGGGACTACCGGTACGACCCGGACACAGCCGACGGCTTCTCCGGTGACGGCTACTTCCCTGACGACATGGACCGCGAGACGTACTACCAGCCCACCCGCAACGGCTACGAAGCCCAGATCACCGAGCGCCTGCGCCACTGGGCCGCGCTGCGCGCCCGTCGGCAACGCGGCTGACCGGCCGCGCCCGCGACGTCTCCGTGAGGGCCCTCGCGTCGGACTGCAGCACTGCCCGGCCAAATGTCGGGGACGACTCCTGCCGTCGTGGCGTGACGTCGAGCACGCAGGTGACTGCGAAAATGTCGCGCGAGGAACCGGCGACGGACCAGACCTTGCTCAGGCCGTAAGCCTCCTATGGGCACGGACGCCTCCCCCCATCCGGGATGCGTGCCCGATTGGGTGTGTCAATTTAACGGCTGATCTTGGTTGTTGATGGTCAGTTGTTGCTCGGAGTCAGGCGGCCTTCGAAAGCGATCTGGAACGCGTTCAGGG
>NZ_JBEYFC010000242.1:0-12899 GCF_040634175.1 Streptomyces sp. NPDC007162 | reverse complement strand
GTCGGGCTGGTCGCGCCCACGCGGCGGAGCCGCGAATCAGCACTGTCCCCGATCAGCACCCGGCGGTCGGAAGCGGGCAGCACCCGGCCGCGCAGGGACAGGGCCATGTGGTCACCGACCGGTACGTCCACGTCCGCGTCCTCCGGGAACCCGGCCGGCCTGGGCCCCACGCTGCCCGCGCAGGTCCAGGGGGCCGTGTCGTCGGTCCGCTCCAGCAGGGCCGCCGACTCCATGCCGAAGGTCTCGCGGACCCGTTCCAGCAGCGCCTCCAGCGTGGTCTCGCCGCGCAGGATGTTCCCGGCGAGGAAGGAGAGGATCTCCGACTCGGCGCGCAGCCGGGCCGCCTGATGGGTGCGCCGGGCCGCGAGGTCCACCACCGAGGCCACGGACAGGGCGACCCCGACGAAGATCACGATGGCGACGATGTTCTCGGGGTCGGCGATGGTGAAGGTGTGGACCGGCGGGGTGAAGAACCAGTTGAGCAGCAGCGAGCCGACCGCGGCGGAGGCCAGCGCGGGGAAGAGGCCGCCCACGAGGGCCGCCGCCACCGTCAGGCTGAGGAACAGCAGCATGTCGTTGGCGAGGCCGACGTCCGGAGCGGCGCTGGTGAGCAGCACGGTGAGGAGGACGGGGCCGAGCACTCCGACGAGCCAGCCCCACAGGACCCGGGCGCGTCCCAGGCGTGCTCCGCGCGCCACCGGCAGCCCGCGGCCCTTGCCGGCCTCGTCGTGGGTGATGAGGTGGACGTCCAGGTCGGGTCCCGACTCGCGGGCGACCGTGGCGCCGACGCCTGGCCCGAAGACGTACTGCCAGCTGCGGCGCCGGGAGACACCGAGGACGATCTGGGTGGCGTTCACCCCGCGGGAGAAGTCGAGCAGGGCGGCCGGGATGTCGTCGCCGACGACCTGGTGGAAGGTGCCGCCGAGATCCTCCACCAGGGTGCGCTGGACGGCCAGCTCCTTCGGGGAGGCGGACGTCAGGCCGTCGCTGCGGGAGATGTAGACGGCGAGCACCTCACCGCCGGCCCCCTTCTCGGCCAGGCGGGCCGCCCGGCGGATGAGCGTGCGCCCCTCCGGGCCGCCGGTCAGCCCGACCACGATCCGCTCCCGTGAGCCCCAGATGGCGGAGACCTGGTGCGCACTGCGGTACTCGGTGAGATACGCGTCGACCCGGTCGGCCACCCACAGCAGCGCGAGTTCGCGCAGGGCGGTGAGGTTGCCGGGCCGGAAGTAGTTGGACAGGGCCGCGTCGACCTTGTCCGGCTGGTAGATGTTGCCGTGCGCCATCCGGCGGCGCAGCGCCTCCGGGGACATGTCGACCAGCTCGATCTGGTCGGCGCGCCGCACCACCTCGTCGGGGACCGTCTCGCGCTGCCGCACCCCGGTGATCGACTCGACGACGTCCCCGAGTGACTCCAGGTGCTGGATGTTGACGGTGGAGACGACGTCGACACCGGCCGCGAGCAGTTCCTCCACGTCCTGCCAGCGCTTGGTGTTGCGCGAGCCGGGGACGTTGGTGTGGGCGAGCTCGTCCACCAGGGCGACGGCGGGGGCCCGGTGCAGTACGGCGTCCACATCCATCTCGGTGAACACGGCGCCCCGGTATTCCAGCTCCTTGCGCCCTACCAGTTCGAGGCCGTGCAGCATCACCTCGGTGCGCGGCCGGTGGTGGTGCTCCACGAAGGCGACCACGCAGTCGGTGCCCCGCTCGATACGGCGGTGCGCCTCGGAGAGCATCGCGTACGTCTTGCCGACGCCGGGTGCCGCGCCGAGGTAGATCCGGAGCTTGCCGCGTGCCATGTCATCCTTCGAAGCGGTAGCCCATGCCGGGCTCGGTGATCAGATACCGGGGGTGGGAGGGGTCCGTCTCCAGTTTCCGGCGCAGCTGGGCCATGTAGACGCGCAGGTAGTTGGTCTTGTTGCGCTGCGAGACGCCCCAGACCTCCTGGAGAAGGTGCTTCTGCGTGATCAGCCGGCCCGGGTTGGTCACCAGGATCTCCAGCAGGTGCCACTCCGTCGGCGTCAGCCGTACGTCCCGCCCGTCCCGGACCACCCTCTTCGCGAGCAGGTCGATGCTGAACCCGGCCGTCTCGACCCGGGTGGCCTCCGGGACCAGCGGCACGTCCTCGTTACGGCGGACCGCCGCCCGCAGCCGGGCGAGGAGTTCGTCCATGCTGAACGGCTTGGTGATGTAGTCGTCGGCACCGGCGTCGAGCGCGGCCACCTTCTCGTCGGACGCCTGCCGGGCGGACAGGACCAGGATCGGCACCCTGGTCCAGCCGCGCAGGGCCCTGATGACGTCGACCCCGTCCATGTCGGGCAGTCCGAGGTCGAGCATCACCACGTCCGGCCTGCGGGCGGCCGCCAGCCGCAGCGCCACGGCGCCGTCCGGGGCGGCGTCCACGCCGTAGTGACGTGCCTGCAGGTTGATGACGAGGGCCCGTACGAGCTGCGGGTCGTCCTCCACCACGAGCACCCGGGTCATGGGTGTGTGCCCTTCCTGTCGTACTCCGGGCCGGCCCGCGCCGGACGTGCGGCGACCGAGGTCATGGCTACGGGAGTCGGCGGCATCGGGACGCCTCTCGGCCGCCGACTCCCGCTCCTGTCGCGTAACCCCATCAGTGCTTCGCCACGAGGCCCTTGAGCGCGATGTTGAGTTCGAGGACGTTCACGCGGGGCTCGCCGATGAAGCCGAGGGTGCGGCCTTCGGTGTGGTCCTCGACGAGCTTCGCCACCTGGGCCACCGACAGGTTGTTCTTCTCGGCGACCCGGTGGACCTGGAGCTCCGCGTACGCCGGGGAGATGTCCGGATCCAGGCCGGAGCCGGAGGACGTCACCGCGTCGGCGGGAACCTCGGACGCCTTGACGGTGTAGCCGGGAACCGAGTTGTCCTTGACGACGGCTGCCTTGGCCTCGTTCACCTGCTGGATCAGCACCTTGCTGTCGGCGGACAGGTTGGTGGCTCCCGACAGCAGCAGCTTGTACTGGGTGTTGACGCTGTTGGCGCCGAGCCCGTTGGCCGGCCGGCCCTGGAACCACGCCAGGTCGGGGTCCGGGGTCTGCTGCCCCTTCTTCAGCGGCAGGTCGTACGACTGCCCGATCAGGGACGAGCCGACCACCTTCCCGTCCGCCTTGATCTCGGAGCCGTTCGCCTTGTCGTGGAACAGCGCCTGGGCCACACCGGTGACCACCAGCGGATAGATGACACCCGTCACCAGGGTCAGCACGAGCAGCGCCCGCAGGCCCGCCCACAGCAACCGGACGGTGTTGGAAACGGAGTTGTTCATGGCGATCAGCCGATCCCGGGGATGAGGGAGATGAGCAGGTCGATGATCTTGATGCCGATGAAGGGCGCGATCAGTCCGCCGATGCCGTAGATGGTCAGGTTGCGCCGCAGCATCCGGTCGGCGCTGACCGGCCGGTACTGCACGCCCTTCAGGGACAGCGGCACCAGCGCGATGATGATCAGCGCGTTGAAGACGACCGCGGACAGGATCGCGGAGTCGGGCGAGGACAGGTGCATGATGTTGAGCTTGTCCAGGCCCGGGTAGACGGCGGCGAACAGCGCCGGGATGATCGCGAAGTACTTCGCCACGTCGTTGGCGATGGAGAACGTCGTCAACGCACCGCGGGTGATCAGCAGTTGCTTGCCGATCTCGACGATCTCGATGAGCTTGGTCGGGTTGGAGTCGAGGTCGACCATGTTGCCGGCCTCCTTGGCGGCCGACGTACCGGTGTTCATCGCCACGCCGACGTCCGCCTGCGCGAGGGCCGGTGCGTCGTTGGTGCCGTCACCGGTCATGGCGACCAGCTTGCCGCCCGCCTGCTCCCGCTTGATGAGGGCCATCTTGTCCTCGGGGGTGGCCTCGGCGAGGAAGTCGTCGACACCCGCCTCCTCGGCGATCGCCTTCGCGGTCAGCGGGTTGTCACCCGTGATCATGACCGTCTTGATGCCCATCCGCCGCAGTTCCTCGAACCGCTCGCGCATACCGTCCTTGACGACGTCCTTGAGGTGGATGACACCGAGCACACGGGCACCCTGGCCGTCCTTGACGGCGACCAGCAGCGGCGTGCCGCCCGCCTGCGAGATGGCTTTGGAGAGCGTGTCCGCGTCGTCCGCGACGGTGCCGCCCTCCTCCCGGACCCAGGCGATGACCGAACCGGTCGCACCCTTGCGGATCTTCCGCCCGTCCACGTCCACACCCGACATACGGGTCTGGGCGGTGAAGGCGATCCACTCCGCACCGGACAGCTCGCCCTGGTGCCGCTCGCGCAGCCCGTACCTCTCCTTGGCCAGTACGACGATGGAGCGGCCCTCGGGCGTCTCGTCGGCCAGCGACGACAGCTGGGCCGCGTCGGCCACCTCGGCCTCCGTCGTGCCACTGACCGGTACGAACTCGGCCGCCTGCCGGTTGCCGAGCGTGATGGTGCCGGTCTTGTCCAGCAGCAGCGTGGACACGTCACCGGCGGCCTCGACCGCACGCCCCGACATGGCGAGCACGTTGCGCTGCACCAGCCGGTCCATGCCGGCGATGCCGATCGCGGAGAGCAGCGCGCCGATGGTGGTCGGGATCAGGCACACCAGCAGGGCGACGAGGACCACCATCGTGAGGTGGGTGCCCGCGTAGTCGGCGAACGGCGGCAGGGTGGCGACGGCCAGCAGGAAGACGATCGTCAGCGAGGCGAGCAGGATGTTCAGCGCGATCTCGTTCGGCGTCTTCTGCCGGGCCGCGCCCTCGACCAGGCTGATCATCCGGTCGATGAAGGTCTCGCCCGGCTTCGTCGTGATCTTGATGACGATCCGGTCGGACAGCACCTTCGTCCCGCCGGTCACCGCGGAGCGGTCGCCGCCGGACTCCCGGATGACCGGAGCCGACTCACCGGTGATCGCCGACTCGTCGACCGAGGCGACGCCCTCGATGACGTCACCGTCACCGGGGATGACGTCGCCGGCCTCGCAGACGACCAGGTCACCGATCTTCAGCTCGGTGCCGGGCACCTGCTCCTCGGTGTCCCCGGTCAGCCGCCGGGCGACGGTGTCTGTCTTGGCCTTGCGCAGGGTGTCCGCCTGGGCCTTGCCGCGGCCCTCCGCGACCGCCTCGGCGAGGTTCGCGAAGATCACCGTGAGCCACAGCCAGACGCTGATGGTCCAGCCGAACCAGTCGCCCGGGTCCTTGAAGGAGAAGACCGTGGTCAGGACCGAGCCGACCCACACCACGAACATCACCGGCGACTTGACCATCACCCGCGGGTCGAGCTTGCGGCAGGCGTCCGGCAGCGACTTGAGCAACTGCTTGGGTTCGAACAGACCCGCGCCGACGCGGCCCTCGGGAGCCTTGTGCCCGGTGGGTACGTCGCTGTGCGGCGCCCGGGTCGGAGTGGCTGTGGACATCGAGTCCTCTGACTTCTCTGTGCGGGTGGTCATGACGCCAGCCCCTCGGCCAGCGGGCCCAGCGCCAGGGCCGGGAAGTAGGTCAGACCGGTGATGATCAGGATCGCGCCGACCAGCAGGCCGGTGAACAGCGGCTTCTCGGTGCGCAGGGTGCCCGCCGTGGCCGGGACGGGCTTCTGCTCGGCGAGCGAGCCGGCCAGCGCCAGCACGAACACCATCGGCAGGAAGCGGCCGAGCAGCATCGCGAAGCCGGTCATGGTGTTGAACCAGTCGGTGTTCGCGTTCAGGCCGGCGAACGCCGAACCGTTGTTGTTCGACGCCGAGGTGAACGCGTACAGCACCTCGGAGAACCCGTGCGCCCCGGAGTTCAGCATCGAGTGCGGAGGCGTCGGCAGGGCCATGGAGATCGCGGTGAAGATCAGCACGAGCGCGGGCGTGATCAGGATGTAGCAGGCGGCCAGCTTGATCTCACGGGCGCCGATCTTCTTGCCCAGGTACTCCGGTGTACGGCCGACCATCAGACCGGCGATGAACACCGCGATGACCGCCATGATCAGGATGCCGTAGAGACCCGAGCCGGTACCGCCGGGCGCGATCTCCCCCAGCATCATGCTCAGCATCGTGATGCCACCACCGAGGCCGGTGAAGGACGAGTGGAAGGAGTCCACCGCACCGGTCGACGTCAAGGTCGTGGACACCGCGAAGATCGACGAGGAGCCGACGCCGAAGCGGACCTCCTTGCCTTCGTACGCGCCGCCCGCGATCTGCAGGGCCGGGCCGTGGTGGGCGAACTCGGTCCACATCATCAGGGCCACGAAGCCCAGCCAGATGGTGAACATCGTCGCGAGGATCGCGTAGCCCTGCCTCACCGATCCGACCAGCACGCCGAAGGTGCGGGTCAGCGCGAACGGGATGACCAGCAGCAGGAAGATCTCGAAGAGGTTCGTGAACGGGGTCGGGTTCTCGAAGGGGTGGGCGCTGTTGGCGTTGAAGTAGCCGCCACCGTTCGTGCCGAACTCCTTGATGGCCTCCTGGGAGGCGACCGCGCCGCCGTTCCACTGCTGCGAGCCGCCCACGAACTGGCCGACCTCGTGGATGCCGGAGAAGTTCTGGATGGCACCGCACGCCACCAGGACGATCGCCGCGATCGCCGCGCCCGGCACCAGGATCCGCAGCGTGCCGCGCACCAGGTCGGCCCAGAAGTTCCCGAGCTCCCCGGTGCGCGAGCGCGCGAACCCCCGGACGAGGGCCACGGCCACCGCGATGCCCACGGCCGCAGACACGAAGTTCTGCACGGCCAGACCGGCGGTCTGCACGACGTGGCCCATGGTCTGCTCGCCGTAGTACGACTGCCAGTTCGTGTTGGTCACGAAGGACACGGCGGTGTTGAACGACTGCGCCGGGTCGACCGAGGAGAAGCCGAGCGAGCCGGGCAGGACGCCCTGGAGCCGCTGGAGGAGGTAGAGGAACAGAACGCTGACCGCAGAGAAGGCGAGGACACCGCGCAGATAGGCGGGCCAGGTCATCTCGGTGTCGGGATCGGCGCCGATTCCCTTGTAGATCCACTTCTCGACACGCCAGTGCCGGTCGGACGAGTAGACCTTGGCCATGTAATTGCCGAGCGGGATGTAGGCGAGCGCCAGCGCGCCTATGAGCGCGACGAGCTGGAGGACGCCTGCGAGTACGGGACCCATGTCTGGTCTCAGAACCTCTCCGGGAAGATCAGGGCGAGGACGAGATAGCCCAGCAGGGCGACGGCCACGACCAGGCCGACTACGTTCTCGACGGTCACAGCTTCGTCACCCCCTTGGCGACGAGAGCCACCAGCGCGAAGGCCGCGACCGTGGCGATGACGAAGGCCAGATCGGCCATCGCGAACTCCTGGAGTGAGGATCGGTTGGAACTGACGCTTAGAGGAAAGCGCCTCTCAGGCCGGTTTCGGCCACCCGTTGACGGCTCTCTTACGGCGGTCCGCAGGCCTTTGACGGAACCCTTACGGACCCGACCCGTACCGCTTGGTAGCACCATGGTGACCGACGGTGATCTTGCTCACAACCGGAATCGCAGCCGACCGGCTCGGTCTCCGGGATCAGCACGGTCACCCCGGACCAGCGGCACTCCGGGGTTCCACTCGGCCCGGGCGCGCTCCAGGGCGTGCGACCGGGCCGGGGAACTGGCCGGCTTCGCGCGGACCGATGCGCGAGCGCCGGGTACGGACGGACCGGCTGGTGTCGGTCCGCTGCCGCGACGGCATCTCCCAACGGCTCCTGCTGCGGGACGCAAGGCCGCCGCCGACGGCTCGCTGCTGTGCGGCACGACCGACCTGTGGCGCGTCCGCGCCTGGCGCGTGGACCGGGAGACCGCCCGCGCCGTGGCCTGGAGTGAGCCTCAGCCGTTCATGACCGGACCGGCGGTGTCCAGAGCGGACCCCGTCTGGCCGGCGAGCGTCACCGCCACCAGCCGGGCCTGGAGCGGGGGCACCGGGCCCGGCCCGGGCGTGAGCATGAAGCGGCCGAGGTAGTGACCGTTGCCGTAGGTGCGCAGTTCGGTCTCGCCCTCGGGCCAGCCGGCGGCGTCCACGTCCCAGGACCGCTTGCCCACCGTCACGCTGCCGTCGTCGTGCAGGCGGGGCGGCTGCCCCAGCAGCGTGCCGTACTCGAAGCGGCAGGCGCGCAGGCCCAGGACGTCGGTGAGTTCGCGCCGCACATGGTCGACGACGGTGTCCGCGGAGCGGGCGGACCGTGCGAGGTCGGCCGTGGTGTGGATCCGTGCGAGGTACCCGGCGTCCGTCACCGTGATGACCTCCAGAAGCCGGGCGCGGGCGGCCAGTTGGGACACGATCAGACCGACCGCCAGGAGCAGGACCGCCGTCCCGATGTCGGCGGAGGCGGTGATGTCGAACGTCTCGTACGGCCGGGTCAGGAAGAAGTCGAACCAGGCCGCCGCCGACAGGGACGCGACCACTCCTGCCGTACGGCTGCCCAGCGCGGCCACCGCGACGACCCCGACGACCAGTACGAGCGCGGCGTTCGTGTGCGACAGGCTCGTACGGAACGGGACGAGAACGAGGGCCACCAGGAAGGGGGCGGCCAGACCCGCCGCCAGGGCGATCCGGTCCCGCAGCGGCCAGGACCGGAGCGTGACACGGGCCACGCCTCCCAGGTGCGGCTTCCGGCTGCCGGTCACGGTGCTCATCATGCTCCTCCTGCACTCTGCTCGGTCGGTACGGCACTCAGGGCCTGCGCGGCGAACGGCAGCGACACGACCATCGTGAGGCCGCCGCCGGGGGTGTCCTCGGGCGTGAGGGAGCCGTTCATGGCTTCCGTCAGTCCTCGGGCCAGGGCGAGTCCGAGGCCGAGGCCGGTGGTGTTGTCGGTGTCGCCGCGCCGCCGGAACGGCTCGAAGATCCGGTCGCGGCCGTCGGCCGGCAGACCGGGTCCGCGGTCCACGACCCGCAGCTCCACCCGGCCCGCCAGCGCACTGGCGGTGACCAGCGCCTTCCTGCCGGGCGGCGTGTGCCGGGCGGCGTTGCCGGCCAGGTTGGCGATGACCCGTTCCAGCAGGGGCGGATCGGCCAGTACCGCCGGGATGTCCTCGACGTCCGCCACGTCCACGCCGGGGACGTCCGCCAGCGCCATGGGCAGCACCTCCTCCAAGGAGGTGGCCCGCAGGTTCAGGGTGAGCGCGCCCGCCTCCAGCCGGCTGAGGTCGAGGAGGTTCTCCACCAACCGGTTGAGCTTGGCCATGGACTCGTCGGCGGTGGCGAGGAGTTCGTCGCGGTCCTCGGCGGAGAAGTCCACGTCCCGGCTGCGCAGGGACGTGACGGCGGCCCAGCCCGCCGCGAGCGGGGTGCGCAGGTCGTGGCCGACGGCCCGGAGCAGCGCCGTGCGCAGCCGGTCGGCGGCCTTCACCGGCTCCACCTCGGCGGCGGCCTCGGCGAGCCGGGCCCGTTCGACGGCGGAGCCCACGTGCGCGGCGAACGCAGCCAGGACCCGTCGTTCGGACGACGACAAGGGGCGTCCCCGCAGCACCAGATGGGCGCCGGGACCGGCGGGGACAGCCGTCACGTCCGCCTCGCCCGGCGGCTCGTCCACCAGGTCCGCCGACTCCATCCCGAAGGTCTCCCGGGTGCGGTCCAGCAGGGCCGGGATGGTCGCTTCGCCGCGCACGATGCTCCCTGCCAGCGACGACATGGTCTCCGCCTCGGCCGTGGCCCTGGCCGAGCGGCGCGACAGGCGCAGCGACCGGTCCACCACGGCCGCCACGGTGGCGGCCACGACCGCGAACACGGCGAGGGCCAGCAGAGCGTTCGGGTCGTCGAGGGTGAAGGCACCGATGGGCGGGACGAACCAGTAGTTCAGCAGCAGGGACGCCGTGATCGAGGCGATCACCGCCGAGGCGACCCCGCCTATGCAGGCGACGCCGACCACAGCGAGCAGGAACAGCAGGGCCTCGCTGGTCAGGTTCAGGGTGCCGCGCAGCTGGGCGAGGACCACCGTCAGCAGCACCGGAAGCACCAGCCCGGCCACCGGGCCGGCGATCAGCCGGGCCGTCGACAGGGTGCGGCGCCTCGACGGCAGGAGCGTGCCGCGTCCGGCCCGTTCGTGGGTGACCCGGTGGACGTCGATGTCGCCGGACAGCTCGGTGACCGTCTCCCCCGTGCCGGGGCCGGTCAGGAACCTGGCGAACCGGCCGCGGCGGCTGGTGCCCAGGACGAGCTGGGTGGCGTTCTCGGCCCGCGCGAAGTCGACGAGTGCGGTGGCGACGTCGTCGCCGACCACCGAGTGGTAGCTGCCCCCGAGATCCTCCACGAGCCCGCGCTGCCCGGCCAGCGAGGCGTGCGAGACCCCGGCGGCCAGCCCGTCGCTGCGGGCCACGTGCACGGCGAGCAGGTCCCCGCCCGCCGACCTGTCGGCGATACGGGCGGCCCGCCGGATCAGCGTGTCACCCTCCGGGCCGCCGGTCAGCGCGACCACCACCCGCTCGCGGGTCTCCCACACCCCGCCGATGCCGTGCTGCGAGCGGTATTCCTGGAGCGCCTCGTCGACCCGGTCCGCCGTCCACAGCAGCGCCAGCTGCCGCAGCGCGGTCAGATTGCCGGGCCGGAAGTAGTTGGCGAGGGCCGCGTCGACCTTCTCGGGCGCGTAGATGTTGCCGTGCGCCATCCGGCGGCGCAGCCCCTCGGGCGGGATGTCCACCAGCTCGATCTGCCAGGCGCGCCGTACGACCTCGTCGGGCACCGTCTCGTGCTGGGGCACTCCGGTGATCTTCTCGACCACGTCGTTGAGGGACTCCAGGTGCTGGATGTTCAGCGCGGTGATCACGTCGACGCCGGCGTCGAGCAGCGCCTCGATGTCCTGCCAGCGCTTGGGGTTGCGGCCCTCGCCCGGGACGTTGGTGTGGGCGAACTCGTCCACGAGCGCCACCTGCGGCCGGCGGGCGAGCAGCGCGGCCAGGTCCATCTCCTGGAAGTGGCCGCCGCGGTAGGAGCAGGAGGCACGGGGGACGGCCTCCAGGCCGTCGAGCATCGCCTCGGTGTGCGAGCGCCCGTGGCACTCCGCGAACCCCACCACCACATCCGCGCCGCGCGAGGCGCGCCGCCGCCCCTCGTCGAGCATCCGGTAGGTCTTGCCGACCCCCGGAGCCGCCCCCAGGTAGACCTTCAGTCGTCCGGGCCGTACGTCACTCATCGCCGCCGACGCGCTCCGTTCACTGGCTCAGCTCCCCGCCCACAGAGGTCTCTCCTCTTCAGGGAAGCCGCTTCGCGGACCGGCCGGCGCGGTTGTTAGCGCTTCCTTGGCGCCGGCTCCGGGGACCTTGACACTGTCTTGACGTGACGTGCCCCGATAGGGTGAGGGACGGTGTGCCGGGAAGTCTGGTCGGCCGGGAGTCATGGTGGTTCCCGTTCAGGCTCCGAGGGGACGGCATGCGCAGCGTCGGTACGGTTCTGGCCCTCGTGGTCCTCGCCACGGTGGTCGCCACGTTCGCGCGCCGCTGGCGCATCCCCGCCCCGTCCCTCCTCGTGGTCGCCGGTCTCGCGGTGGCGCTGCTGCCCGGCAGCCCGCAGATCGAGATCAGCCCGGACGTCATCGGTCTCGTCGTCCTCCCGCCGCTGCTGTACGCCTCCGCCGAGGAGATGCCCTGGCGTGAGCTGCGCGCGGTGTGGAAGCCGGTCGGCATCCTCGCGATCGGGCTGGTGCTCGCCTCGGCGGCGGCCGTCGGTGTGGTGGCGGCCCTGGTGACTCCCCTGTCCTGGCAGATGGCGTTCGTACTGGGCGCGATCCTGGCCAGCACCGACCCGGTCGCGGTCACCGCGCTCGGCCGCCGGCTCGCGCTGCCGCCCCGGGTGCAGGTCCTCGTCCAGGCCGAGAGCCTGTTCAACGATGCGACCTCCTTGGTGCTGGTCCGGGTGGCGGCCGGCATCGCCGTGGCCTCGGCCGCCGCGAACTGGGGGGCGGCGGGCGGCGAGTTCCTGGTGCTGGCGGGCGGTGGCACGCTGATCGGCGCCGCAGTCGCCGGCGTGATCACCCTGATCCGCCGCCGCACCGAGGACCCGGTGCTGGAGACGGTGATCGCGCTGGTCACCCCGTATGCCGCCTATCTGCTCGCAGAAGCCGCGCACACCTCCGGTGTGACCTCGTGCGTGGTGGCGGGTGTGGTCCTCGGCGGCCGGGGCGACCGGCTCACCAACGCCCGCATCCGCCTCCAGTTGCACGCCGTGTACGGCACGGTCGTCTTCCTCCTGGAGAGCGTCGTCTTCAGCCTGATCGGCCTGGCCCTCCCCGCCCAGGTGCGGGCGCTGGCCGACGGCGACCGGGCCTGGCCCCTGTACGCCCTCGCGGTCGCCGCCACGCTCGTCGCCGTACGCCTGCTGTGGCTCGCGCCCCTGTCCGCGGTGGTCCAGCGCAAGGGCGGCATCGGCCGGGTGAACTGGCGGGTGCCGATGGTGCTGACCTGGGCAGGCACCCGCGGCGTGATGCCGCTTGCCGCCGCCCTGTCCATCCCCGAGATCATGAGGAACGGCACCCCGCTCGCCGACCGGCCCCTGGTCCTGGTCCTGACCACCTCGGTCGTGGTCGTCACCCTCGTCGTCCAGGGCTTCACCCTCGCTCCGGTCGTCCGCGCGTCCGGCATCGCGCTAGAACCCGCCCACACCGCACGCGAGGAGGCCGAGGCCCGCTCGCACCTTGCCCACGCCGGTCTGGCCCGCGTGGAAGAGCTCGCCGAGCTGGAGGTCGTACCGGACGTCGTCCTCGACCGGCTGCGCCGCGGCCTCACCGCCCGCCTCGACGACGCCCGCGACCGCCTGACCGAGCAGAACGGCACCACGGCGGCGACCGAGTCGGCCGACCTGGTCTACCGCCAGCTGCGCCGGGACCTGATAACCGTCGAGACCACGGAACTCCAGCGCCTCTACGACACCGACGCGATCGGGGTCGACGGCATGCCCGGCGGCGAGGGCGCCTTCCTGGCCTGCTCGTTCTGGCTGGCCGACGCGCTGCACATGA
>NZ_JBEYFC010000241.1:0-12942 GCF_040634175.1 Streptomyces sp. NPDC007162 | reverse complement strand
ACTTCGTCTTCATGGTCCGCGAGACCTCGCAGATGTTCATCACCGGCCCGGACGTCGTCAAGGCGGTCACCGGCGAGGAGATCACCCAGAACGGCCTCGGCGGCGCCGACGTCCACGCGGAGACCTCCGGCGTCTGCCACTTCGCCTACGACGACGAGGAGACCTGCATCGCCGAGGTGCGGTACCTCCTCTCCCTGCTCCCGCAGAACAACCGCGAGAACCCGCCGCGCGCCGATTCCACGGACCCCGTCGACCGCCGCTCCGACGTCCTCCTCGACCTGGTCCCCGCCGACGGCAACCGGCCGTACGACATGACCAAGGTCATCGAGGAGATCGTCGACGACGGCGAGTACCTGGAGGTCCACGAGCGCTGGGCGCGGAACATCATCTGCGCGCTGGCCCGGATCGACGGCCAGGTGGTGGGCGTCGTCGCCAACCAACCGCAGGTGCTGGCGGGCGTCCTGGACATCGAGGCGAGCGAAAAAGCTGCGCGCTTTGTTCAGATGTGTGACGCTTTCAATGTTCCGATCGTCACCTTCCTGGACGTACCGGGCTTCCTCCCCGGTGTCGACCAGGAGCACGGCGGGATCATCCGGCACGGCGCGAAGCTGCTCTACGCCTACTGCAACGCGACCGTTCCCCGGATCTCCCTGATCCTGCGCAAGGCGTACGGAGGTGCTTACATCGTCATGGACTCCCAGTCGATCGGTGCCGACCTGACGTACGCCTGGCCGACGAACGAGATCGCGGTCATGGGCGCCGAGGGCGCGGCCAACGTGATCTTCCGCCGGCAGATCGCCTCCGCCGAGGACCCCGAGGCCATGCGGCAGAAGATGGTCAAGGAGTACAAGGCCGAGCTCATGCACCCCTACTACGCGGCCGAACGCGGCCTGGTCGACGACGTCATCGACCCGGCCGAGACCCGCGAGGTGCTCGCCAGGTCGCTGGCGATGCTGCACACCAAGCACGCCGACCTGCCGTCCCGTAAGCACGGCAACCCCCCGCAGTAATCCTGCGGAAACCTCTCTCACGGAGACTGACACCCATGAACGTGCCTGACATCCGCGTCGAGAAGGGCAATGCCGACCCGGAGGAAGTCGCCGCCATCACGGCGGTCCTCCTGGCCCGCGCGGCCGCCCGGCCGACCGCCGACACCGAGCAGACCCACCGAGGCCGCGCCAAGGCGGGCTGGCGCCGCCTGGAGCGCGAGAACGGCTTCCGCGCCCCCCACAGCTGGCACGGCTGACAAGTACGTACGGAGAAGGGCCCCTCTCGAGCGAGAGGGGCCCTTCTCCGTATGCGCCGAGGGCGGTCGGCGCCGGCCCGGTGTGGCAACAAGTTCGGGCCCTTCCGAAGAAGGGCCCGGCGATCCACCCGCAGTCGGCGTGCGACCGGTCGTGGCAACCCGGTGGCCGGAACCTACCGCAGCCGAGCCATCAGAGCGTGCTCGACCAGGGTGATCAGCGCCGACTTCGCATCGGCACGATGCCTCGCGTCCGTCGTGATGATCGGCGTGTCCGGCCCGATCTGGAGCGCCTCGCGCACCTCCTCCGGGTTGTACGGCTGGTTCCCGTCGAACCCGTTGAGGGCGATCACGAACGGCAGGCCGCTGTTCTCGAAGTAGTCGACCGCGGGGAAGCAGTCGGCGAGGCGACGGGTGTCGACCAGCACGATCGCGCCGATGGCGCCGCGTACCAGGTCGTCCCACATGAACCAGAAGCGGTCCTGGCCGGGGGTGCCGAACAGGTACAGGATCAGGTCCTGGTCCAGGGTGATACGGCCGAAGTCCATGGCGACCGTGGTGGTCGTCTTGTCCCCGGTGTGGGTGAGGTCGTCGATGCCGGCAGACGCGGACGTCATCACGGCCTCTGTGCGCAGCGGATTGATCTCCGAGACGGCGCCGACGAACGTGGTCTTGCCCACGCCGAAGCCGCCCGCCACCACGATCTTCGCGGAGGTGGTGGAGCGGGAAGGACCGCCGCTAGAGCTTGCGAAGTCCACTGAGCACCCTTTCGAGCAGTGTCACGTCTGGCTGGCCGCCGGCGCTCTCGTCGCCGCCGGGCTGATGAATGGCGACCAGGCCCGCCTCCGCCAAGTCGGCGACGAGGATCCTGGCCACGCCGAGTGGGATCGACAGCAGGGCCGAGACCTCGGCCACCGACTTGATCTCCCGGCAGAGGTTGCAGATCCGCTGATGCTCGGGCAGTTGGCCCTGCATCTGGTGCGGCTGCGCGGTGGTGTGCACCAGTGCCTCGATGGCGAGCTGGTACCGCGGGCGGGTCCGGCCACCGGTCATGGCGTACGGACGCACCAAGGGGTTGTTCGAGCCGGAGGCCGGCGCCGCGTCGGGGCGGCGCTGCGGCTGTACCGGCTGGATGCGCGGCGCCGGCGGCTGGTCGTACGGGGACGGACCGGGGCCCTGCGGCGCGTACGGCTGCCGGTGGCTCGGCGTGGAGGGGAAGTTGTACCGGTTCGCGGAACCGTCGCCGCCCTGGCCCTGCGCAGGACCGTACGGCCAGTTGCCGTTATTCGAACCGCCTGGGGGTGTTGCCACTCTCTCTCCTCCTCCGACCGTGCCGGGCACCCATCCCTGTGGAGCCGCGTCCCGAAACCTTACGGCCCCGGGACGCCAAAACGCACCGTCTGACTATTAGTTGAGAAGGCTTCCCTGGAGTTCCGCACGCAGATCCGGGGTAAGAACCGTGCCTGCGCGGTCGACCAAAAGGGCCATCTCGTACCCAACCAGGCCGATGTCGGCCTCGGGGTGGGCCAGAACCGCCAGCGAGGAGCCATCGGAAATGGACATGATGAACATGAACCCCCGCTCCATCTCCACAACCGTCTGATTCACGCTGCCGCCCTCGAAGATCCGGGACGCGCCTGCCGTCAGGGACGTCAGACCGGAGGCGACGGCCGCGAGCTGGTCGGCGCGGTCGCGGGGGAAGCCTTCGGACATCGCCAGAAGGAGTCCGTCGGCGGAGACCACCACCGTGTGGGACACCCCCGGGGTGTTGTCCACGAAGTTGGTGATCAACCAGTTCAGGTTCTGTGCCGCCTGGCTCATCGGGCTCACACTAACGCTCCTGGTTGTAGGTGCTGTCAGGACCACTGTGGTGATTTCTAGTGGCCTGGCCGTTCGTTTCACTGCCTGCGCTGCGTCCACGCTGGACGCCTCGACGCAGGTTGCTCAGCCTGCCCCGGACGTCCTCCGGGGCGCGGGAGACCTGTGGGCCTCCCTGAGGGGTGCTCGCGGCGGCTCCCTCGACCAGGTTGGCCTTGGGTACCCGCCTCGGCAGGCCGGAGGAGGTGACCCCGCCCGCCTTGGGCTTGCGCAGCGCCGAGGCCTGCTGCCAGCGCTCGTCGTTCTGCGACCGCCAGTCGCTTTCGCCGGTCGGCGTCGCGGCCGGGGCCGCCTGAGCAGTCGGTGCCGGAGCCTGCTGCGCGGGGCTCGTGCCGTTCGCGCCGCTCGTGCCGCCGCCCGTGGATCCCCGGCGGGGCAGTCCGGCGTCGGTCATCTGGTGTCCGGCGGCGGGAGCCGCTCCCGGACGGTCGAAGCCTACGCGGTTCTGCTCGTCCACGTCACCGGCCTGCGCCGATTCCGCTTCGGGAGCGTACTGGGCCGGGTAGCCGTTCTGGTAACCGTCCTGCTGCGGCCAGTCGTCCTGGTAGTCCCGTTCGCGGAAGGTCCCGAACGCCTCGGGGGCGGCGGCCTCGGCGGCCGCGGGCTCCTCCTGGACCGGCTCCGGATACGCGGGCTCCGGGTAGCCGCCGCCCGACGGGAACGCCTCGGGCGAGAACGGGTCGTGCTGCTGCGGCAGGCCGCCGCCCTGCGTGTAGAACTGCTCGTCGTACGGGCTCTGCGACTGCTCCTGGTACGACGGCTGCGCGTCGTAGCCCGTGGGCTGCTCCTGGAATCCCGTACCGCCGGTGTCGTAGCCCTGCCGGCCGCTGTCGAACTCGTCGGTGTACGCCGGTATCTCGGCGGTCTCCTGCGGGGCTCCCGGCAGCTGTGCGGCCTGCGGGGGCTGCGCCTGGGCCTCCAGGGCCGCACGGCGCTCCTCGCGCATCAGGGAGCGGCCGACGGGGTCCAGGTCGCGGATGTCGTCGGGGACTTCCACGTAGCGGCTGTCGTCGAAGCCGAGTTCGGCCGCGGTGCGCATCGGCTGGAGCTGCGGCTGCTGGAAGCTCTCACCCTGGAACTGCTGCTCGGGGATGATCTGCGAGACCGTGAACTCGTCGCGCTCCAGCGGCTGTTCGCCACCACCGCCGTGCGTGATCGCGTCCGGCAGCATGACCAGCGAGGTGGTGCCGGCCTGCTCGCCCGAGGGGCGCAGCTGGACCCGGATGCCGTGCCGGTCGGAGAGCCGGCCGACCACGAACAGGCCCATGCGCTGCGAGATCGCGGCGTCCACGGTCGGCGGGTTGGCCAGCTTGTGGTTGATGTCCGCGAAGTCCTCGGCGGTGAGGCCGATGCCCTTGTCGTGGATCTCGATCATGATGCGGCCGTCGGGCAGCCGGGTCGCGGTGACGCGGACCTTGGTCTGCGGGGAGGAGAACGTGGTGGCGTTCTCCAGGAGCTCGGCGAGCAGGTGCACGAGGTCGGTGACCGCGCGGCCGTGGATCTCGGCCTCCGGGACGCCGGACAGCTCGATGCGCTCGTACTGCTCCACCTCGGAGGAGGCGGCGCGCAGCACGTCGACCAGCGGGACCGGCTGGTCCCAGCGGCGGCCCGGCTCCTCGCCGGCGAGGACCAGGAGGTTCTCGCCGTTGCGGCGCATACGGGTCGCGAGGTGGTCCAGCCGGAACAGGTTCTCCAGCTGGTCCGGGTCGGCCTCGTTGTTCTCCAGGTCGGTGATCAGGGTCAGCTGGCCCTCGATCAGCGACTGGTTGCGGCGCGACAGGTTGGTGAAGATCGCGTTGATGTTGCCCCGCAGCAGGGCCTGCTCGGCGGCGAGCCGCACGGCCTCGCGGTGGACCTGGTCGAAGGCGCGGGCGACTTCGCCGATCTCGTCGGTCGAGGTGATCGGGATCGGTGCCACCCGGGTGTCGACCCGGCCGGGGTCGGTGCGGGAGAGCTGGTCGACCAGCATCGGCAGGCGCTGCTCGGCGATGCCGAAGGCGGCGTTGCGCAGCTGGCGCATCGAGCGGGACATCTGGCGCGCCACCATGCCGGCCAGGATGAACGCGGCGAGCAGGGCGACCACGACCGCGGCACCGGTGATGAACGCGGAGGTCTTGGCGTCGTCGGCGATGCCGGACGCCTCGCTCACCGCCTTGTCGGCCATGTCCGACTCGATCGTGCGGTAGGCGCTGTACTTGAGGGTGTTCACCGCCCACCAGTTCTCGGCGGTGATGCCCTTGGCCGCCAGCGCCTGCCGGGTGAGGGGGTTGGTGTCCTGGAGCGTCGCCAGCGCCGAGACCATCGTGGTGGTGCTGGACGGCGGGGCCACGTATTTCGGGTCCTTCGCCTTGGCCTGCTGGACCATGGCCGCGCCGTCGGTCTTGATCTTCTGCTCGAGGTCGGTCAGCTTCTGCGCGTCGGCCTCGGTGCCACCGCCGACGTACTCCTCGACGGCGATGCCCTCCAGATAGGCGTACGAGGAGAGGGCGACCCGCTGGGAGGCCAGGTTGCCGGCGTCCGGTCCCGGCTTGACCAGCAGGTGCATACCGATCGAGCGCTCCAGCGACAGCGCCGCCTTGGTGAGCGAGATGGCGTAGACGGTACGGCCGTAGGAGGTGATGTTTCCGGTGCCCAGACCGAGTTCGTTGGCGAACTCCATCAGCGGGTGGGCGATCTGGGTGTATCCCTCTTCGGTCTTCACGCCGGTGAGCCTGGTGGTGTACGCGGCGGCGCGGAGGTCGGTGAGCTGCGGCTCGGCCTCCCGGAACAGTTTCAGACGGCGTTCCAGGCCGGGTTTCTGCGGCATGTTCTGCGCGGCCGCGTCGAAGGCGTCGGCGGCCTTGTCGGTCCGCTGCCGCGCGTCGGTGACGACCTGCTTGTTCTTGTCCAGCAGGATCGGCGCCGCGCTGACGTCACGCTCGTTGTAGAGGGCGTCGCCGTAGGTCAGGGCGGCGCGGACCAGGCGGGCGGTGTTCTCCGCGTCGCGGGCCTGCTGCCAGGTGTCGATGGAGCTCTTCACCTGGAAACCGCCCATGACCAGGCCGACGACCACGGGTATGAGCAGGATCGCGTTCAGCCTGGTCGGCACACGCCAGTTCCGCGGGGAGAAGCGGCCGCCGCTCTTCGGGGGCGCGGCCGGTGGTTCCGCGGCTGGCACAGGGGTGGGCGCCGCAGCGCGCGGCGGCGGGGTGAAGTTGCCCCGTGCCGACGGCTCGGGACCGTTCTTGCTTCGCCTCACTCGACCAACAACCTCTCGGCGGCGGGCACCTGTCGTCGTGCCGCAGTCTCTCAGAGCCCGGTGTGTCACAGACCACTACTCAGTACGTCTTTGACTATTAGGCAGTTCAGGCATTCCAGCACGGGGCCCGGCGCAGTTCCAAACAGTGGAAACCGCCGGAGTGCGCTGATGTAAGCCCCAGATAAAACGGTCATAAAGAGCGAGCCCCGCCAAAAGGCGGGGCTGTCGTGCGCGCAGCGGTACCGCGTGACCGCGACGCGTGGCGATACCACCGGATTCCTCTGCCGAAACGTTATGAACACCGGAGCCGACCGTGTCAAAGGCCACAGCCGGCTCCGGTTTCCGTACGGCAACTGCCGTACATCACGTCTGCTTTGGGTACGCCTGGCCGCTACCGCAGCCGGGCCATGAGCGCGTGCTCGACCAGTGTGATCAGCGCGCTCTTCGCGTCGGCCCGGTGTCGGGCGTCGGTCGTGATGATGGGCGCGTCCGGCCCGATCTTTGGTGTTCGCCCGCGGCTCACCGACTCCCAGGCCGCGAACCACACGGCCCAGAAGGTTCTGTCAGCTGCCGCGCGTCCACTGCTGG
Source organism: Streptomyces sp. NPDC007162 (assembly GCF_040634175.1). Taxonomy (NCBI): domain Bacteria; kingdom Bacillati; phylum Actinomycetota; class Actinomycetes; order Kitasatosporales; family Streptomycetaceae; genus Streptomyces; species Streptomyces sp. NPDC007162. The sequence continues at coordinate 5,995 of NZ_JBEYFC010000241.1, read as the reverse complement.
TTGGTACCGCTGTTGCACGTGTACGTGATGATCGCGGCCGAGTTGGCGGTGGACGCGCCGCTCACGTCCAGGCACTCCCCGCTCGTACGGGCCTTGATGTTGACGTAGGAGCCGGAGGTCACGACCGACCACTGCTGGGTGGTGGCGCCGGTGCAGTCCTCCTGCGTGACGGCGGTCGAGCCCTCCTGGAGGCAGAGCGAACTGCCGCGGCCCATGAGCTCGTAGTAGCCGGTGCCCAGGTCCTTGAACCACCACTTCTGGTTGGTGCCGCTGTTGCAGGTGTACTGACTGATCGCGACGCCTTCCCGGAGGGACTGGTCGGGGACGTCGGCGCACTTGCCGCTGTGCCGCGCGACCAGGGTGTTGTACGTGGCACCGGTGCCGCTGACGGTGCCGGCGGCCGTGTCGACGGACACCTCCGGGTACCAGGACATCGACATCGAGGTGGACGTCGGGAAGGTCAACGGCAGCCAGACGTAACGCGAGTCGTTGACGGTACCGCCGAAGGAGTTGCCCCAGCGGTCGCCCATGTAGAGGTACGAGGTCCCCGAGGTGCCGCTGACCGGCAGGACGTAGGCGGTCTGGGATCCGTACGCCGTGGAGTCGCCGACGTTCGTCCAGGAGGTCCAGGGTCCGGCGAGCGAGGTGGCGGTGGCGTACTTCTGCTGGTTGGGGCTCCAGCCGGTGGCCGCCGAGGTCAGCATGAAGTAGACGCCGCCCCGCTTGAAGAGCGCCGGGGCCTCCCGGCTGGCGCCGGCCCAGGGGTTGGCGACCAGGCTGTCGATGCCGGTGTAGTCGGCGGTGAGCCTGTAGATCTGCAGGTCGGCGTTCTCGTTCGCGGCCGAGACCATGTAGGCCGTGCCGTCGGTGTCCACGTACGTGGTGAGGTCCCGGGACATGTACTGGCCGAGCGGCCGGAAGCTGCCCTGGTAGGTGTAGGTGCCGTCGACGGTGTCGGAGACGGCGACGGCGGCACGGGCCTCGCTGTAGTCGACGCCGTTCTCCTTGTGCATCCACATCACGAACTTGCCGGTGGAGGCGTTGTAGATGACCTTCGGGCGTTCGATGTAGGCGGTGCCGAGCTCGGTGGCGGAGGACTGGGTGAGGACGTGGCCCCGGAACTCCCAGGTCTTCAGGTCGGTGGAACGGTAGGCGTCCACGGACTTGAAGGTGTTGTCGGAGTTGCGGTCCTCGCCGAACCAGTAGTAGTACGAGCCGACCTTGACGACCCCGCCGCCGTGGGCGTGCACGATGTTCCCCGAGGTGTCGGTGAACTGGGTGCCGTTGGTGACGGTCTGGGCGGCGGCCGCGGCGGGACCGGCGGTGGCCAGGGCGCCGATCACCGCCAGGCAGAGGGACAGCAGGACCGCGTACGCACGTCTCATCGGTGCTCTCCTTCGTTGTGATCGCCGAAAAGGTAAGGGTGTGTCACCGGCAGGTCAACGGGTCTGACGAGACAAGGGGGAAAGCGATTTCCACGCGGTCGCCGGCGCGGCGGTTCTCTCCCGAATTCCTGCTATTGCGCCCTCGCCGCGTCAGGCCTGCGCACCCGGAAGCGGAAGCACGGCAGGGGCGGTCGGCACGCGGCCTGACCATGGGCTACGGGGCCTTCCCGGGCTCGGGCGCGGCCCCCGCCTGCCGAAGGGCGGGGATCAGGTCCGCGACGCGTTCGAGCTGGTCGCGCTGGGAGCGCAGGCCCAGGGCGCCGAGACGTACGACGAGGTGCCGGGCGCCGGCGGCGACGTACCGGCCCAGGCGTTCGAGCACCTGGTCGGCGGTACCGGTGACCACCGCCTGGATCGTCTCCAGTTCGGACAGCGGCATGCCGTAGGTGGCCCGTGCGTAGGCGTCCAGTGCCGGACGGCCGTTGTCGGCGTCGTCGATCCGTACCGAGACGAACAGTGCGGGGGTGATGTCCCCGGCCGCGCGGCCCGCGTCGGCCGCCGCTCGGCGGACTTCGCGGAGACCGGACGCGTACTCCTGCGCGACGGGCGGATAGGGCAGCCATCCGTCGTACATCCGGCCCGTTCGGGCCAGCGCGGCGGGGCCGGCGCCGCCGAGCCAGACGGGCGGACCCGCGGGACGAGCGGGCCTGGTCGTGGGCGGGATGCCGTCGAAGCGGAGGATCTCGCCGTGGAAGGCGTCGGCCCCCTCCCACAGGGCCCGCCACAGCGCGACCGTCTCGTCCAGGCGGGCGAAGCGCCGCTCCCACGGCAGCTCGGACAGCGCGTAGAGGGGCCGCCCGAACCGGCCGGGAAACCCGGCGCCGACAGCCACGGTGAGCCGGCCGCCGGAGAGCAGGTCGATCGACGCGAGGGCCTGGGCGGCCTGTACCGGCCGCCGCAGAAACGGCAGCAGTGCGGCTGTGCCCAGCGTCGCGGTCCCGGTCACCGGGGCAAGCGCGGCCAGCATGGTGAGGGCCTCGATCCGGGGGCTGATCAGGGAATCGTTGACGAAGAGCGAGGAGAAGCCGGCGTGTTCGGCGTGGCGGCCGAAGGCGACCAGGTCACGAGGGTCGTCGCCGGCGCCCCACTGGGCGGTTCCGGTCGGAAGCAGTACACCGATGTCCATGCCCCAGAGGTTCACGACCGCCTCGGCCGCCGACAATTCCCCGCGGGGAATGGCCGGGGACCCTCGGCCGCCGCTACAACAGGCCGGTGGACTTCCCCCGTGCGCTTCGCGAACGCCGTATCCGCCGTCACCTCAGCCAGCTCGATCTGGCGCTGCGGGCGGGCACCACCCAGCGGCACCTCAGCTTCATCGAGTCCGGCAGGTCCGTCCCCGGCCGGAACATGGTCGTGCGGCTGGCCGAGTCGCTGGAACTGCCCCTCAGGGAGCGCAACGACCTGCTGCTGGCCGCCGGGTACGCGCCCGTCTACCCCGAGAGCCCACTCGAGGACCCGGTGCTGGCCCCCGTGCGGACGGCGATCGACCACATCCTGCGCGGGTACCGGCCCTATCCGGCACTGGTGGTGGACCGGCGCGGCGACCTGGTCGCCGCGAACACCGCCTTCGCCCTGGTCACCGAGGGCGCCGCCCCCGAACTCGTCGGACCGGGCACGAACGTCTACCGCCTGGCGCTGCATCCCGACGGCCTGGCACCGCGCATCCTCAACCTCGCCGAATGGGCCCGCCACATCCTGGCCCGGCTGGCTCACCTGCCGGAGTTGCGCACGGAACTCACCGGGTACGTCCCCCCGCTCGAGCCGTCCGCCGGGCTCCTGGGTTTCGCGGTCCCGCTCCGCCTGCGGTCCTCGTACGGCGAGCTGCGCCTGATGACGACCGTGACGACCTTCGCCACCGCCGTCGACGTCACGCTCGCCGAGCTGAAGCTGGAGGCGTTCCTGCCGGCCGACCCGGCGACGGCCGAGGCGCTCTCGGCAGCCGCCGGGTCCACTGCCCCGACCGGCGCGGGTCAGGCACCCGGGAACATGTAGTCGGCCTTGATCCGGCCGTCGGTGTCGAGCACGCGGAACTCGAGGCCCCCGCCGACGACGTCGCCGGTCGCGGCGGAGACCGCCTCCCAGCCGAAGGTGACCACACCGTGCAGGCGCACGGCGTCGGCACGTGCCCTGAAGGTGAGTCCTCGCTTCTCGACGAACCGCTCGTGGGTGCGTGCCACCCGGGTCTCGATGGCATCGTGTCCCTGGGCCTCCAGAGTCGTGTGGTCGAAGCCGAGTGCCGCGGCGGTCTCCCGGATGTCCGCGGGCGGCTGAAGGATGTGCGTGGCGTCCTCGGCCCACAGCCGCTCGACGACCCTGCGGCGTTCGACGGCGTCCGGTACGACCCACTGGGCCATGTAGCGGTCGGCCAGGTGCTGTGCGTCGATCTCGATCATGGGTGGCTCCTCGGCGGGAAGGTCGCTTCGCAGCAGATCCTGCGGCGCGTGACCTGGACCGCCAATTCCCTGTGGGGAACGGGGGTCGGTGTCGGGGCGCCGAGGATCCGCGTCCGTGTCGTGGGCGAGCTGTTCGCGGACCGGACACGATCGGGTGTCCGGCGCGGGGTCGGCTAGCGTCGGGGTATGAGCAGCGACAACTCCCCCAGCCTCGCCGACGCCCTCGCCGCCGGGACGGTCGTGCTCGACGGCGGCATGTCCAACCAGCTGGCGTCCGCGGGCCATGACCTGAGCGACGAACTGTGGTCGGCGCGGCTGCTGGCCGACCGTCCGGACGCGGTCCGTGACGCGCATCTCGCGTACTTCAGGGCGGGCGCCGACGTCGCGATCACCGCCAGCTACCAGGCCACGTTCGAGGGTTTCGGCAGGCGCGGGATCCCCCGGGAGGAGGCCGCCCGGCTGCTCGCGCTCAGCGTGGAGCTGGGGCGGGACGCGGTGCGGCGGGCGCGCGCCGAGGGGATCGTACGGCCGCTGTGGGTGGCCGCGTCGGTCGGGCCGTACGGGGCGATGCTCGCCGACGGCTCCGAGTACCGGGGGCGGTACGGGCTGGGCGTCGACGAGTTGGAGGCGTTCCACCGGCCGCGCCTGGAGGTGCTGGCCGGGGCGGGGCCGGACGTGTTCGCGCTGGAGACCGTGCCGGACGCCGACGAGGCGGCGGCGCTGCTGCGGGCGGTACGGGGGCTGGGGGTGCCGGCGTGGCTCTCGTACAGCGTGGCGGGGGGACGGACGCGGGCGGGACAGCCGCTGGAGGAGGCGTTCGCCCTGGCCGCCGACGTGGACGAGGTGATCGCGGTGGGCGTGAACTGCTGTGCGCCCGAGGACGTGCCGGGGGCGGTGGAGGTGGCCGCGCGGGTGACCGGGAAGCCGGTGGTCGTGTATCCCAACAGCGGTGAGGTGTGGGACGCGCGGGCTCGGGCGTGGACGGGGCCGACGACGTTCGGGGCGGAGCAGGTCGCGGGGTGGCGGGAGGCGGGGGCCCGGCTGATCGGGGGGTGCTGTCGGGTGGGGCCGGAGGGGATCGCGGGGATCGCGGGGGTGGTGTGAGCGGCGGCCCAGACGCCGTGCCGAGCCCTGTACGTGGGCGGCTCAAGGCCTGTCGGGCTGGTCGCGCCCACGCGGCGGAGCCGCGAATCAGCACTGTCCCGCGCCCCTCACGGGGCGCTAAGGTCCCGTCGGGAACCGGTTGCCGGGGGGTGGGCTTGACCAGAAGAAGCGGGGAAGCCGGGCGGAGCACCATTCGTGATGTCGCCGCCCGTGCCGGGGTGTCCGCCTCCACCGTGTCGCGGGTGCTCGCCGGTGACTATCCCGTCAGTGCCGCCGCCCGGAGCCGGGTGCTGCGGGCCGTGCGGGAGATGGACTACGTCGCCGACGCCCGCGCCAAGGCGATCGCCGGGGCCGGTACGCCCACGCTCGCCTTCGTGCTGGAGGACATCACCGGGCCCTCGTTCGCGCACATGGCGCACGGGGTGGAGCGGGAGGCGGCACGGCTCGGGCATCTGTCGCTGGTGTGCAGTACCGACGGCGACGTGCGGCGCGAGCTGGAGTTCATCGAGATGATGCGCGCCCAGCGGGCCGCCGCCGTGATCCTGGTGGGCGGGGCCGCGGACACCCCCGAGTACCGGGAGCGCACCCGCCGGATCGCCGACTCGCTGGCGTCGGCCGGATCCCGGCTGGTGCTGTGCGGACGGCCGCCGCTCGGTCCCGGCGCGCCGGTCACGGTCATCGAGTACGACAACGAGGGCGGCGCCTACGCCCTGGTCGCGCATGTGCTGGCGCAGGGTCATCGGCGGGTGCTGTTCCTCGGCGGGAAGCCCGACCACACGACGGCGCTGGGCCGGGAGCGCGGCTACCTGGCCGCTCATCGTGCCCGGGGTCTGGAGCCCGACCCCGCGCTGCTGCTGCACGGCGACTTCACCCGGGACTCCGGGCACCGGCTGATCCGGCAGGCCCGCGCCGCGGGACTGGAGTTCAGCGCGGTGGTCGCCGCCACCGACATGGTGGCGGCGGGTGCGCTGACCGCCCTGCACGAGGCGGTAGGACCCGCCGCCCACCGTCTCGTAGGTCACCGCACCGAAGTTCACCGTTTCGTCACAGGGC
>NZ_JBEYFC010000240.1:0-12979 GCF_040634175.1 Streptomyces sp. NPDC007162 | reverse complement strand
TTTTTTTTTTTTTTTTGTTGGAGCTCCATCCTATCCCCCCCCCCCCCGCGGGGGGGCCGGGCGGCGGGGGGGGGGGGGGGGGGGCCGGGGGGGCCCCCCCCCCCCGACGGGGTCGGTCAGCCGCTCACCGGCCTGCCGCGGCCCCAGGCCCAGGCGAGGCGGTCGGCGCCGGACTGGTTGGTGGTGGCCAGCCAGGGGCGGGACGCGTCGCCGATCAGCTTCTGGATCGAGTAGGTGTCGTCGGTGCGCAGGCCGGGCCAGTACACCGAGCCCATGCCGAGCTTGCGGAAGGTGTCCGTGTCGGCCTGGATGAAGTTCACCGAGTTGTTGGTGGCGTCCGGCTTGTCGTAGTCGAGGCCGGTGGTCATCGGGGCGCCGAACTCGTCGGCCACCGTACGGCCCGCGCAGTCCCCGAGGCGCTCCTTGAGGTCGGCCACCCACTGGTCGTAGGTCGCGTAGTCCTTCCAGAACCCGTAGTGGTGCAGGGAGAGATAAGTGCCCTTCAGACGCGGGTCGGCGCACACGGTGGTGACGTGGTCGTTGTAGCCGGCACCGCTGACGAAGACCCGGTCGTGCGGGACGGACGGGTAGGTGGCGAGCCACTTCGCGGCGATGTCGGCCCACTGGGCGTCGGTGTAGCCGTGCGGCTCGTTCATCGGCTCGAAGTAGACGTGCGGGTCGTGCCGGTAGGCCTTCACGACCGTGTCCCACATGGGCCAGTAGGTGGCCTCGTCGTCGATGAAGCCGTCCTTGTTGGCGCCGGTGCCCTCCCAGTAGGAGACGATCACCTTGAAGCCCTGCGCGGAGGCCGCGTCGATGACCCCGCGGTACGACTTCCAGTACGAGCCGTTCACCGTGTACGGGTTGATGGGCAGCCGTACGGTGTTGGCCCCGAGGTTGGCGCGGAACGCCGCGATCACCCGGGTCGCCTTGGCGTAGGTCTGGGCGTAGCTGTCGGAGAGCGACAGGCCGGACAGGACCACAGGGTCGTCGGCGTAGTTGTCGCGCGGGTCGGCCCAGTTGACGCCCTTGAACTGGCTGGTGCCGTGGCCCGGTACGGCGGCGGAGGCCGGGCTGCCGGTGAGGGTCGTGGCACCCACCGCGGCGATCGCGACCGCCGCGAGGGCGGCACGCGTACGGGGGGTGACACGGGTTCTGGCGGGGGTCTTGCGCATCAACGTGCCCTTTCAGGAGAAGGCGGCTCGGCGCGGGGGAATCGGGGCCCAGGCCATGTGTTTACGTAAACATCGAGGAGGCATGTTCACGTGAACATCCTCTGCGCGACGCTCTGACGGGATCTCCGTCCGGGCTGGTCACACCGCGATGTTTACGTAAACTCGAAAGCGTCGGAATCGTGGCACCCGCTCCTGCGGCCGTCAAGATTCCCGGAGCCGACTTCCCGTGCGTGACGGAGATTTGAGGGGTGGGGCGATGGGCCTGGACGAGCCGGGGCAGCCGGTCGCACCGGCCGCGGGCGGCGCGGGGCGGGGCGGCTCCGGGGTGCCGGGCGGGCGCCGCAAGCAACGCGTCTCCATGGCGGACGTCGCCGAACTCGCCGGTGTCTCCTCGCAGACGGTGTCGCGGGTCTCCAACGGCCATCCCGGAGTGGTCGGTTCCACCCGCGAGCAGGTGCTGGCCGCCATGCGGGAGCTGGGCTACCGGCCCAACAGCGCCGCGCGCGCCCTGCGTTACGGACGGTTCAACACCATCGGCGTGATCCTGTTCGGTCTCTCCTCGACGGGCAGCAGCCGTACCGTCGAGGCGATCGCCACGCATGCCGCGGCCGAGGGCTACGCGATCACCCTCATCCCCATCGACGTGGCCACGCAGGACAACGTGCTGGGGGCGTTCACACGGATGGGCGAGCTGGCCGTGGACGCCGTCATCGTCATCATGGAGATCCATCTGCTCGACACCGGTACCGTGCAACTGCCGCCCGGCGTCCACGTGGTGGTCGTGGACTCGGACGCCGGGGACCGCTACTGCGTGGTCGACACCGACCAGGCCGACGGCGCGCGCAGGGCCGTACGGCACCTGCTGGACCTGGGCCATCGGACCGTCTGGCACGTCACCGGGCCGGCGTCCTCGTACGCGGGCCAGCGCCGCAGTCAGGCCTGGCGGGCGGTGCTGGAAGAGGCCGGACGCCCGGTGCCGGCGCCCCTGCACGGCGACTGGTCCGCCGAGTCCGGTTGGGCCGCGGGACGGACGCTCGCCGAAGTCCCGGAGTGCACCGCCGTGTTCGCGGCCAACGACCAGATGGCACTCGGTCTGCTGCGCGCCTTCCACGAACGGGGGCGGTCCGTCCCGGCGGACATCAGTGTCGTGGGCTTCGACGACACCCCCGACGCGGCCTTCTTCATCCCGCCCCTGACCACCGTCCACCAGGACTTCGCCGAGGTCGGCCGCCGCTGTGTGCAGCGGGTCCTGCACCAGCTCCGCACCGGTGACGACTCCCGCCCCGGCACCGACCTCGTCCCCACCCGGCTGGTGATCAGGAACAGCACCGCCCCGCCGGCCGGGGAGGCGGGCCGCGTCGGTCTCGGGTGAGCGGGTGAGGTGGGCGTCGGGGGTACCCGGTGGGCGATCGTGGTGATCGGCGCCGCGCGGGCCTGGGAGGGCAGGTGCCGTAGGTCCCATGTCCGTCCCGCATCCGGCAGAGCGCTCACGCGACGGGCGTGGCTGGTTCGAGCGGCTCGCCGAGGCGGCCTCGAACGTCCCCAGCTCGCTGCCGTTCATGGTGTTCTGCGTGTCCCTGGTCCTGGCCTTCGTCGCGGTCCACGTCGCGGGACTCGCCCTGACCCGGCAGCTGCTCATCGGCGATGCGATGACCGCCGTGAACCTGCTGCTGCTCACGCTGCTGAAGAACTCCGAACGCCGGGCCGAGCACGCCGTCCAGCGCAAGCTGGACAGCATCGCCGCCGCGCTGCTCGATCAGCGTGAGGGGCACGGCCAGGAGGAGGCCGAGGAACTGCACGACGTGATCGGGATGGAGGAGGAGCTCCGAGGACGCGGCGCGGAGGGGCTCGTACCCTTTCGGTGTGCCTGTCAGCCGCCTGCATCGCGTAGCCGTCCTCGTGCTGGAGGGGGCGAAGCCCCTCGACGTCGGCATCCCGGCACAGGTCTTCACGACCCGGGCGAGCATGCCGTACGAGGTACGGGTGTGCGGGGCAGCTCCCGGCCTGGTCACCGGCGGGGACGGGTTGTCGTACCACGTCGCCCACGGCCTGGACGCGCTGGAGTGGGCGGAGATCGTGTTCGTGCCCGGCTACCGGTTCCCGGACCGCGAGGACCCGCCGCGGGAGGTCGTCGACGCGCTGCTGGCGGCGCACGGGCGGGGCGCGCGGCTGGCCGCCATCTCGACGGGGGCGTTCGCGCTCGCCGCGACCGGGTTGCTGGACGGCAGGCGCGCCACCACGCACTGGCACTACACACGCGCACTCACCGAGAGGCATCCGCTGGTCAAGGTCGACGAGAACGTGCTGTTCGTCGACGAGGGCAGCGTGCTGACGTCGGCCGGTGCCGCCTCCGGCATCGACCTGTGCCTGCACATCCTCCGCGGCGACCTGGGCGTGGCCGCCTCCAACCACGCGGCGCGGCGGCTGGTCGCGGCCCCCTACCGCAGTGGCGGCCAGGCCCAGTACGTGCCGCGCAGTGTCCCCGAGCCGCTCGGCGAGCGGTTCGCCGCGACCCGCGAGTGGGCGCTGCACCGGCTGGCCGAGCCGCTCACCCTGGACATGCTCGCCCGGCACGCGGGCGTCTCCCCGCGCACCTTCTCGCGGCGCTTCGTCGAGGACACCGGGTACACGCCGATGCAGTGGGTGATGCGGGCCCGGATCGACCTGGCACGGGAACTCCTCGAACGGTCGGAGCGCGCGGTCGAGCAGATCGCCGGCGACGTCGGCCTCGGCACCGGGGCCAATCTGCGCCTGCACTTCCAGCGCATTCTCGGCACGACACCGAGCGACTACCGCCGCACCTTCACGAAGGGCGAGTGACCGCGGGGACGGCCTGGCGGGATCCTTGCGAACCGTGGCGTTCTCGCCGCTGTCGGGGGTGGGTGCGGTGGACGAACCTGGTGGCGTAGCGAAGGGACGCCACTCATGACTCGTATCGCCATCAACGGATTCGGCCGCATCGGACGCAATGTGCTGCGCGCTCTGCTGGAGCGGGACAGCGGCCTGGAGGTCGTCGCCGTCAACGACCTCACGGAGCCCACCGCCCTGGCGCGGCTCCTGGCCTTCGACTCGACCGCGGGCCGCCTCGGGCGCCCGGTGAGCGTCGACGGGGACGTCCTCGTCGTCGACGGCCGCCGCATCAAGGTGCTCGCCGAGCGCGACCCGGCGCAGCTGCCGTGGGCCGACCTCGGCGTGGACCTCGTGCTGGAGTCGACCGGCCGTTTCACCTCCGCGAAGGCGGCCCGTGTCCACCTCGACGCGGGCGCCCGGAAGGTGCTGGTCAGCGCGCCGTCGGACGGCGCCGACGTGACGCTGGCGTACGGCGTGAACACCGACGCGTACGACGCGGAGCTGCACACGGTCGTGTCCAATGCCTCGTGCACGACGAACGCGCTCGCGCCGCTGGCCGCGGTGCTCGACGAACTCGCCGGTATCGAGCACGGGTTCATGACGACCGTGCACGCCTACACGCAGGAGCAGAACCTGCAGGACGGCCCGCACCGCGACCCGCGCCGGGCCCGGGCCGCCGGGGTCAACATCGTGCCGACCACGACGGGCGCCGCCAAGGCCATCGGTCTGGTGCTGCCGAACCTCGACGGCAAGCTGTCGGGCGACTCGATCCGGGTGCCGGTGCCGGTGGGCTCGATCGTCGAGCTCAACACGACGGTCTCCCGTGACGTCACGCGCGACGAGGTGCTCGCGGCGTACCGCGCGGCCGCCGAGGGTCCGCTCGCGGGGGTCCTGGAGTACTCGGAGGACCCGTTGGTGTCCTCGGACATCACCGGCAACCCGGCCTCCTCGATCTTCGACTCGGCTCTCACCCGGGTCGACGGCCGCCATGTCAAGGTGGTCGCCTGGTACGACAACGAGTGGGGCTTCTCGAACCGGGTGATCGACACGCTGGAACTGCTGGCACGCTAGGGGCGGAGCGGCGGGGTGGGGTCAGCCGTCGTACGGCATCAGCTTGACGATCCTGCCCTTCTTGTCCGTCTGGAGATACCCGGTCTGGCTGTAGCCGTTGGTGAGGTAGACGGACATTCCGGCCGGATCGCCGAAGACGTTCCCCGGCAGGACGAGGATCAGGTAACGGCTGCTCGGGTCGGGCACCTTGAGTCTCTTCTCGGCCTGCGCCAGGAGGGACGGGACCTTGTCCCAGGCGAAGTCGTCCAGGCGGACGGGCGTCTCGCCGCTGTCCAGGGTGTCCTTGAAGTCGCTCTGCTGGACACCCTGGCCCGGGCGGTAGGTGTACATGTCGTACGCGGTGTCGCTGCCCTTCACCATCAGGTAGGCCAGCACGTAGTCCGGGTACACCGTGAGCTTGGCGAACCGGTCCCGGCCGGTCTCCTTCTCGAAGGCCGCGACCGCGGTGCGGATGCCCGTCGGGGTCAGCATGTCGGACGTGGTGCTCCGTGCCGTGGCCGAGGGTGAGGCGCTGGTGCCGGCCGGGGCCGGTGCCGTCGCGGACGGGGTGCCGGTGTCCTTCGCGCCGGCGTGGGCGCCCGTGTCGGGCAGCTGGGTCCACACGAGGACACCGGCGAGGGCGACCCCCGCGGTGGGCAGGGCCAGCAGCGTCCAGCGGCGGCGGCCGGCCGGGGCCTCGGCGGGTACGGAAGCGGTGACCGGCGGTGGCGCGGCCGGGGGTTGCAGCGGAAAGGACGTGGGGGTTTCGGTCCGCGTCGGCCCGCGGGTCCCGGTCCGCGTCGCCTCCGCGGCGGCGGCCAGCATCCCGTCCAGCCGCCGGGCGTCGGGGCGGGCCCCGGGGTCGCGGACGAGGACCCGGGTGAGGACGTCCGTGAGCGGGCCGGCCTTGACCGGCGGGGGGACGTCCTCGGCGAGGACCGCGGCGAGCGTCGCGAGGGTGGTGCCCCGGCGCAGCGGATGGTGGCCCTCCACGGCGACGTACAGCATCATCGCCAGCGACCACAGGTCCGACGCGGGCCCGCCGTCCTTGCCCGCGACGCGCTCCGGAGCCATGTAGTCGGGTGTGCCGATGACCGAGCCGGTGGCGGTGAGGGCGGTGGCCTCGCGGACGGCGGCGATGCCGAAGTCGGTGAGGACCGGGCGGCCGTCGGGGCGCAGCAGGACGTTGGCCGGCTTCACGTCGCGGTGCTCGATGCCCGCCTCGTGGGCGGCCCGGAGGGCGGCCAGCACCTCACGGCCGAGGCGCGCGGCCTCGCCCGGGTGCATCGGGCCGCGGGCGAGGCGGTCGGCGAGCGAGCCGCCGGTGACGAGCTCCATCACGATCCACGGGTAGGTTCCCGGGCCGCCGTCGACGATGTGATGGATGGTCACCACGTTCGGGTGGTCGACCCGGGCCAGGGCGCGGGCCTCCCTGAGCACCCGCTCGCGCAGCTGCCGGGCGGCCTCCGGGTCGTACTCGGCGAGGCCGGGGTCGGACGGCCGTACCTCCTTGACGGCCACGCTGCGCCGCAGCACCAGGTCGGTGGCCCGCCACACCATGCCCATGCCGCCGCCACCGAGCCGAGCCGCCAGCTCGAACCGCCCGTCGACAACCCGTCTCGCGGGGTTGTCCCTGCCCTCATCGTTCATGCGCCGGAGCATAGTTGGCCGGTCCGACAGCCTCCCGGCGCGCTCAGTAGCCGGACGCGAGTGACTGGGTCGTGTACGCGCACTCGGTGTAGACGTAGCCGTAGCGCAGCTTGGCGGTGTCGGAGCCCGGGGTGGCCGTGGTGTCGTTCTTCGGCTTGTGCACGAAGTACGTCGTGCCGGGCGGGAGGCTGATCGTGCGCTGCGGGTAGTTCCGGCCGCTGTCGCCGCACGGCTGCCAGCCCGGGGTGATCGAGCTGGCGAACGAGTACGCCTTGCAGCCGCCGCACGCCTTCAGCGTGAAGCTGCCGGTGACCGGGCCCGTGTAGAGCACGGTGATGTCGTCGGGGCTGTCGTTCCTGACGGTCACGGAGATGCCGCCGCCGGAGGCGGTGGTGGGCAGCTTCTTGCCGGCCGCCGGGAGGGTCTGGGCGACCTCGGCGCCGATGACGATCTTCCGGGCGCGGGCGCCGTCGCCGTCGTGCGGGTTGTCGGTGAGGAACTGCTGCAGGGTCTGCTGGGCCTTGGCGTAGTCCCCGTCCCGGTACTGCCTGACGCCGCACGGGTACTCCCCCGCGTCACCGCCGCGGCCGGCCCTGGACGCGACCTCGCCCAGTGCGCGGGCCTGTGCGCCCGAGCCGTTGGACAGCTGGGTGATCTGCGAGTTCAGGGTGTGCAGCCGCTCGACGGCGGTGCAGGGATCGTTGCCGGAAACGGCCTTCGCCGCCTTCTTCTCGGCCGCGTCCAGGGCCGGGACCACCTTGGCGGCCTGACCGGAGTCCGGGAACGTGCCCAGGAGCTCGCCGAACCGGGGGACCCAGTCGGTGCCGTCGCCGGTCAGGCCCTGCGCCCCGCACTCGTACAGCGAGGTGGCCAGCCGGTCGTCGGGCCAGTGGACGAGCGCGCCGAGCTGGTCCTTCGGCAGGGAGTCGGGCACCGTCCGCAGGTACTCCAGCGGCGCGACGGCCTTGCAGTAGTCCTGGTGGCCGTAGGCCGCGGCGACCGTCGTGTAGTAGGTCCTCAGCCGGTCGGGGACCTGGGCGGCGGCACGGGAACCGGCGTGGTCGACGACGAGGTCGCGGTAGACGGCCAGGGCGTCCTGGTAGTCGGGCTTGGCTCCGGCGAAGTCCTCGTGGGCGGCCGCGGCGACGCGTTCGTCCGCCTGGTCGAGCCGGTCGAGGAGCGCGCGCTGCACGGCTTCCTCGTGGGCGCTGTCGTACCAGAGCGCGCCGCCCACCGGGACGGCGAGGAGGACGACGCCCAGCAGGAGTGCGAGGGGCTGCCGTCCCGGCAGGACCAGCCGGGTGCGCAGGCCGACGTACGCGCCGTGCACGGCCGCCAGCAGCAGCACGAGGGCGTAGCCGGCCAGGGCGGCAGCGGGCACGCCGTCGGCGTCCGCGGGCAGGGCCACCAGGAGCAGCACCGCGGTCGCCGCCAGGCAGGCGGCCATCGGGAGCCGTCTTCGGACGAGCAGATAACCGAGGCCGAGGCCGCTCAGGTTGAGGAGGGCGACGGCGGCGGCACGCAGGGCGTCCGGCGGCGCGGGCGGCGGACCCGACGGCATGGGCGGGACGAAGACCCCCGGTCCCTGGTGCGGAAAGCCCTGGTGCGGAAAGCCCTGTTGCGAAGAGCCCTGCGGTGGGAACCCGTGGCCCGACGGTCCGTGCTCCGGTGGTTGCTGGTCCGTTGGTTGCTGGTTCGGGCCGTACGCGTCCCCGGACATGGCGGCTCCCCCGATTGCTGCCGAATCCTCATCAATTGACAGCGTACGGCCAAACGTGCGCATTCGACAGGGCCTCCGCCGCCCGGTCACGCCGGCTCACTTCTCCGGGATCTCCTGCTCGGCCCAGATGATCTTGCCTCCCCCCGTGTGGCGGGCGCCCCAGCGGTGGGCGAGCTGGGCGACGAGGAAGAGGCCGCGGCCGCCCTCGTCGGTGCTGCGGGCGTGCCGCAGCCGGGGCGCGGTGCTGCTGCCGTCGGCGACCTCGCAGGTCAGCCGGGAGTCACGCAACAGCCTCAGCGTGATGGGTGGTTCGGCGTACCGGATGGCATTGGTGACCAGTTCGCTGACGATGAGTTCGGTGGTCGTCACCAGCTCGTCGTAGCCCCAGGTGAGCACCTGGTGCACCGCCTTGGCCCGGACCTCGCCGACGGCGGCCGGGTCGACGGGTACGTCCCAGGAGACGACGTGGTCGATGCCCAGGGCGTGGGTGCGGGCCAGCAGCAGGGCGATGTCGTCGGGCTGGGGAACGGGGACCAGTTGCTGCACGGCCGACGCGCACAGCGTGTCGAGGTCCGCGTCGGGGACCGCCAGGGCGGCGCACAGCCGGGACATGCCCAGCTCGACGTCGCGGTCGGCGCCTTCGATGAGGCCGTCGGTGTAGAGGCCGAGGAGGCTGTGCTCGGCGAGCTCGATCTCGGTGGCCTCGAAGGCCATGCCGCCGAGCCCGAGCGGTGGCCCGGCGGGCATCTCGGGGAACCAGACCTGTCCGTCGGGCGCCACGACCACCGGCGGCGGGTGCCCGGCCCGGGCCATGGCGCAGCGCCGGGTCACCGGGTCGTAGACGGCGTACAGACAGGTCGCTCCGACGAACGTGGCCGTGCTGCCCTCGGCCGCCGTGCCCGAGTTCTCCTCCTCCCCCAGCCGCAGCACCAGGTCGTCGAGGTGGGCGAGGAGTTCGTCGGGAGGCAGTTCCATGTCGGCGAGGGTCTGTACGGCGGTGCGCAGCCGGCCCATGCTGGCCGCCGCGGTGAGGCCGTGGCCCACCACGTCGCCGACGACCAGGCCGACCCGGGCGCCGGACAGCGGGATCACGTCGAACCAGTCGCCGCCGACCCCGTCGGTCGCGTCCGCCGGCAGGTAGGAGGAGGCCACGTCCAGGGCCGTACCGCCGGTCAGGGCCTGGGGCAGCAGGCTGCGCTGGAGGGTGACGGCCGCGGTGTGCTCCCTCGTGTAGCGGCGGGCGTTGTCGACGCAGACGGCGGCCCGGGCGACCAGTTCCCGGGCGAGCAGGACGTCGTCGGCCTGGAAGGGGGCCGGGTTGCGCGAGCGCGCGAAGGTGGTGAGGCCGAGGGCGGTGTTGCGCGCCCGCATCGGGACCGAGATGAGCGAGTGCAGTCCGAACTCCCGGATGCGGGCGGTCCGCGCAGGCTGCTCGGTGACCCACAGGACGTCGTCCGGATCGAGTTCGGGGATGAGGATCGGTTCCCCTGTGATGAGCAGGTCGAGGCCGTGCGGCGGCGGCAGGAAGTCCACCTTGTCGCCGATCCGCGCCACCACCTCGGGGTTGCCCTCGCGGACGGTCCGCAGTGCGGCGCGCCGCATCACCGGCTTGGCCGGCGCGGGACCCGCGTCGGTCAGCCAGGTGCCGTGTCCCTCGGTGCTGAGGACGGGCTCCAGGAGGTCGACGATGACGAAGTCGGCGAAGCGGGGGACCGCGAAGTCGGCGAGTTCCTGGGCGGTGCGCAGCACGTCGAGGGTGGTGCCGATCCGGGTGCCGGCCTCGTTGACCAGGGACAGCAGCTGGCGGGCGGCCCACCGCTCGGTGACGTCGGTGACCAGGTAGCAGACGCCCGTCACGGAGTCGTCGGGGCCCACGAGGGGGAAGAAGGACGTGGAGTAGGCGCGCTGGCGGAGGGGATCGGACCAGCTCCAGCCGAGGTACTCGTAGTCCATGACCGGTTCCCCGGTCGCCAGCACCTCGCGCATCCGGGTCTCGACGGCGGTCGCCTGGAGCCCGGGCAGCAGTTCGCTCAGCCGCCGGCCCAGGCGCTGCTCGCGGGGCACTCCGCCGAACTGCTCCAGGGTGTCGTTCAGCCAGACGTAGCGCAGCTCCAGGTCCATCACGGCCATGCCGATCGGCGAGCGGGTGAGGAACCCGTCGAGGACGGACTCCCCCATCGGCCACTGGGGGCGCTGCTCACGCGCCGAGAGCAGGAAACACTCCTCGGCGCCGATGCGGAAGGACGCGGAGACCCGCAGGTCGACCAGGACGCTGTGACCGTCGCGGTGCCGCAGCGGTACGAGCCCGCTCCAGCCCATGCCGGAGCGGCAGCGCTCGGCGACGCCGGCGACGCGGGCCGGGTCGGCGCGCATGGCGAGCAGCCGCGCCGCGGGGCGGCCGGTCACCTCGGCGGGCGGGTGGCCGAGCAGGGCCTCGGCGGCGCGGGTCCAGCCGAGCACGGCACCCGCGGCCGACACGACCGCCGCCGCGTCGCTGGACGCGTCGAGGAGATCGCGGGGGCCCACGGAGGCCGGCGCATCGACGTCTTTTCGCGGAGAATCCATTGGCTACATCCTCTACGTACCCCCATGTTCCTGCTTGTCCGGCCGATACGCACGGCCCGTGGGGAAACCGGGTGACCGGGAGGACGGGAGCCGCCGCCGGGACCGGGGTACCCGTCTGGAGTTGGGCGAGTGGCGGGGCGGGGGCAGCATGGAAGTGCCGTGGCGGCCGCTTCGGCATCGGCCCGGCGGCCGGTGGAGGTGGTTGAGGGATGGTTGCGGGTTCCCTGGGGTCCGGTGGCGGCGACGGCTCCGGTTCCGGTGGTGAGGGGTACGGACCCGGCAGGCTGCGTCCCACCGGTCTGCTGGACGTGCTGAGCGTGGCCGCCGTGGCGCTGGACTCCCAGGGACGGATCGTGTTCTGGACCCCGCAGGCCGGGGAGCTGTTCGGATACTCGGCCGAGGAGGCCCTGGGCCGGTACGCGGCACGTCTGCTGGTCGACCCGGAGCATCTGCAGGCGGCGGTGAGCCTCTTCACGGAGGTGCTGGAGACCGGCCGGGCCTGGGCCGGCGCCTTCCCGGTCCGGCACAAGGACGGCGGCAGCCGCCTGATGGAGTTCCGCAGCATGCGGCTGCTGGACGACCTCGGGGACGTGTACGCCCTGGGTATCGTCGCCGACCACAACCTGCTCCAGCGGGTGGAGACCGATCTGGCGCTGTGCGAGCGGCTGATCAACCAGTCCCCGATCGGCCTGGCCCTCCTCGACCCCGACCTGCGCTATCTGCTGGTGAACCCGGCCCTGGAGCGGATCGACGGCATCCCGGCCGAGGAGCACATCGGGCGGCACCTGCGGGAGACGCTGCCGCTGCCCGACATCGACACGGTGGAGTCGGCGCTGCGCCAGGTGCTCACCACCGGCACGCCGCTGCTCGACCAGTACCACGTGGGCCGGCCGCCCGCCGATCCGGACCACGAGCACGCCTGGTCGCTGTCGTTCTACCGGCTGGAGGACCCCGCCGGCCGGGTCCTGGGCGCGGCGACCTCGGTCGTCGACGTCACGGAGCGGCATCGCGCGGCGGCCGAGGCCGACCGGGCCCGGCGCCGGCTCGCGCTGATCGCGGACGCCTCGGCGCGGGTGGGTACCTCGCTGGAGGTGGAGCGCACGGCCGCCGAGCTGGCCGAGGTCGCCACCCCGGTCCTCGCGGACGTGGTCGCGGTGGACGTGCTGGACTCGGCGCTGGCCCTGCGCCGCTCACGCCGCCCGGACAACGGCCCGGAGCTGTTCCGTGCCCTCGCCCTGAAGGCGGCGCGTCCCACGGTGGCGCTGCGGGCCGCCGATCCCCCCGGGGAGCTGGCGGCCTACGACGGTGACCGCCTGGTGACGCTGTGCGTGCACACCGCACGCCCGGTCCTGGTCCCGCACGTCGGCGCGCACGACCTGCCGCGGATCGCGCGCAACGCGGCGGCGGGCGAGCTGCTGGCGCGGGCCGGTGTCCACTCCTACCTGGCCGTGCCCCTCATCGCCCACGGCGAGGTGCTCGGTGCCCTGGACCTCAAGCGCACCAGCAATCCGCTGCCGTTCGACGAGGACGACGTGGTCCTCGCCAGTGAGCTGGCCGGGCGCGCGGCGGTCGCCATCGACAACGCCCGCTGGTTCCAGAGCGTCCGCAACACCGCCCTCACCCTCCAGCGCAGCCTGCTCCCCGACCACCCGCCGCACCACACGGGTCTGGAGCTGGCCTCCCGCTACCAGCCCGCGCAGGCGACCAGCGAGGTGGGCGGTGACTGGTACGACGTGATCCCGCTGGCGGGCGACCGGACCGCGCTGGTCGTCGGCGACGTCATGGGAAACGGCATCGACGCCGCCGCCACGATGGGCCGGCTGCGCACCGCCACCTGCGCGTACGCGGACCTGGAGCTGCCGCCTGCCGCCGTGCTCCAGCACCTGGACAAGATCACCTGCGATCTGGAGCACTACATCGTCACCTGTCTGTACGCGGTGTACGACCCGCACACCAGGCGCTGCGAGAT
>NZ_JBEYFC010000239.1:0-13001 GCF_040634175.1 Streptomyces sp. NPDC007162 | reverse complement strand
GGCCAGTCTGCCCGTGCCACCCCCACATCTTTCACGCGTCGTCCGCGACGGCCAGCTCCGACCACGCGGTACGTCCGTCCGCGCCGGTCACCAGGATGACCAGGACGCCGTCCGCGGGCACGCGGACCCGACCGGCGAAGCCGTCGCCGTCCGGCTCCAGCGCGACCACGTCCGAGTCGGGATCGGGCGGCACCACCTCCACCCGCCGCGCGTCCCGTCCCCACCAGCGCACCCGTACGGTGCCGTCGTCACAGACGGCCCGGCCGTCACCGGCCTCGAACGGCTCCGCACCGGTCTGCGGTGTCCCACGCATCGGCGGCGCCGCGTCGGCCGGCCGGTTACCGGCCCGAACCGCCTCGAACACGGCCAGGAAGCGCAGCGCCGCCGCCCGCCAGGTGAAGCCGCGGGCCACCTCCACCGCGCGGTCACGCAGAACCGCCATCCGCTCCGGCTCCTCGTGCCACACCCGTAGCATCCGCTCCAGGCCGGCCCGGACCGCCTCGGTCAGCAGCGGGTCGTCCACCCGGAACGAACGCGGCAGAGCCAGCCCGGTGGCGCCCGGCGTGTCCAGGTCGACGGCGTGCCGGAAGTGGCGCATGCCGCGCTGGGCGGTCGCCACCGGGACTGACCCGCTGGCCATCGCCTCGCCCATCGCCATCAGGAAGGTGTCCATCTCGAACTTGGACGGGAACACGCAGAAGTCGCTGGAGACCGCCCAGTCCTTGATCGCGCCGTTGCTCATGGGTCCGGTGTCGACGCGCACCAGGTCCGCGTAGTCACGGGCGAGGGCGTCGAGGTCCGGGTCGTCCGGTGGCTGCGGCGCCAGGCAATGCAGCAGCACGTTACATCGCCCGCCTTCGTCCAGCAGCGCCCGGATACCCCGGAACAGTTCCTTCTGCCCCTTGTGCTGCACCGAGTACCGGGCGTTATGGAACAGGGTGGGCAGGGCGGGGTCCAGTCCGAGCGCGGTCAGTGTCCGTTTGCGGACCTCCTCGTCGCGCTGCACGTGCAGCCACTCGTCGCCGATCGCGCAGCCGCCGATCACCAGCAGGTCCTCGTGGGCGCGCAGTTCACGGCGGACCGCGAGCTGCTGGAACAGCTCCTCGAAGGGAGTCTCCGCCTGGGTCAGGGCATGGTCGAGCTGCCCCTCGGAGAGGAAGTCCATGGCGGCCACGGACCGCACCACCAGGCCCAGCATGGTGATGTAGTCGTGCTCCGGGCGCTCCGGGTAGTCCTTGTAGAGCAGGGTGCGCGGCAGGAACGCCCGCATGGCCCGCTCCAGACGCGAGTCAAGCGGCGGGTCCGCCAGTCCGTCCGCGACCGACGGGTCCGCGCCCATGTGCTCCAGTACTGCGCGCACTTGGGGCCCATACACCTTGGTGTTCACGGCCATGTTGGTTTGCACGGTGGAGACCACGTGGAAGCCGTGTCCGGCCAACAGGCCGGGCAACAGGTAGTGGTGGAACGGTTCGTGCAGGTGCACCATCGTGCCACCGGGGATCCGCTCGCGCACGTACCGGGCCGCCATCACCTGAAACACCAGCGGCTTGAGGAAGTCGAGGCTGTGCCCCTCCAGTTCGCGCGGAGGATAGAAGCTGTCGGGGAAGGCGTCCAGCACCCCGCCGCTCAGCATCACGATGTCGATGCCGTCCACTGTGACGCGGTGGGCGCGGGCGGTGACGTCCAGGGTGGTCGCCTCCGGGAAATGCGGCCAGTGGAGCGGGTCGAGTCGGACCGGTATCCGTTCATGGGCGCTCCAGTCCAATGGGGTGACCTCGTACCGTTCGGCGATGAGGGGCAGCAGCCCGTGGGCAGCGGTCACCGCTCCCGTCTCGTGCCCGGCCGCCTTGAACTGCCGTGCCAGGTTCCACAGGTAGACGGAGGTGCCGGCCTTGACGAGGTGGTCGTCGAACCCGCTGAACTCGAAGTGACACTCGATGATGCGCAATGGTCGTCCCTGTTCGTCGAATACGCGGCGGCGCGGCCGGCGTATGGGCGGGACCGGGGGTACATACATGTCCCCGGCCGTAGGGTGCCGAGAGTGGCCAGGGTAGTGATGGGCGGACCGCAGCGACGCTGCCGCGGTCCGCGGGAGGGCGAACGAACAGACCGGCTCAGCCCGCCGCGGTGTCGCCGGGTCGGGAAGGCGCGGCAAGGCGGTCGGTGGCTTCGGCCAGAGAGGGTGCTCCCTGCCCCCGGTCGTCGCGGGGGCGAACAGCGGAGGCGCCCAGGGCCACGCACAGCACCAGCAGCGCGGGCACGCCGAGGGCCGTGGGCAGCCCGGTCATGGTGCTCACCCCGCCGACCACGACAGGTCCGATCAGGAACCCGGTGTAGCCGAGGCTGACCACCAGGGACAGCGCCGCTCCGGCACGAGCCGGGTCTCGCTGGCCGGCCGCCGAGTACACCTGCGGGGCGATGCACGCCATGCCCGCACCAAGGCAGGCGAAACCAACGACTCCGGCCACCGGGTGCCCTATCAGCAGGGACGCGATCATGCCGACGGAGGCCACCACACCGCTGACGCGCACCAGCCGCACCGGTCCGAACCGGGCCGTCAGCCGATCGCCGAGCAGCCGGCCCACCGTCATCATCACCGAGAACGCGGCGAAGGCGGTGGCCGCCGCGCCGTCCGAACTGCCGAGGCTCTCGTGCATGTACACCGCGCTCCAGTCGGCCGCGGTGCCCTCACCGACCAGCGCGCACATGGCGAGCACGCCGAGGAAGACCAGATCGAAGGAGACCACGGAGCCCTTGGCGGGCGCGGGAGTGTCCGCAGTGGGCTCGGCAGGCTGTACGGGCGGGGACCCGGGCAGGGCCCACAGCGCAGCCCACCCGGTAAGCACCAGCACGCCCGCGCCAACGGTGACGAAGGTGGCGCCGGGTCCCACCCCCTGACGGGCGAGGAAACCGCCGACCGCGGCGCCGAGGAAGCCACCGATGCTGTAGACGGCGTGGAACGACGACATGACGGGCCGTCCGTAGGCTTTCTGCACCCGGATGGCGTCGGTGTTCATGGCGATGTTGAGAGTGCCGTGGTTCAGGCCGAACAGGAACAGCGCGACAACCAGAGCGGCCAAGGTGCCGACGTAGGCAGGCGGAACGAGCAGGACGCCCTCCAGCACGGCGGTGGGCACCATCACCCGGGTGCTGCCGAACCGGTCAGCAAGCCGGCCCAGGACCAGCATTCCCACGATCGCTCCCGCCGCGAACGCCAGCAGCGCCATGCTCAGCAGGCCGTCGCTGAGATGGAGGCGGCCCTTCACACTGGGAATGCGGCTGGTCCAGGCCCCCAGCGCTGTACCGAACAGAAGGAACAGCAGGGAGGTCGCGGTACGGCCCCGCAGTAGTGTGCGACGGTCGTGCGGTTGGGCGTTCACGTCCTGCCTCTCTTCCGGCGGACCGCCAATGGTCCGTCCCTGGTGCCTTCGACGACCACCGACGCACGGGAAGGACAGGAGAAGAGAATTCCATCCACCCGAATGTCCCCCGCAGTCAACGACACCCCTCACATACTGTCAAGGTTCATTCCGATCCCTATAACCCAATCATCAAAGACCTACAAGACATTAGTTCCGGCCATTCTTTCGAACCATTTCTGCAAGTTTTATCCGGCCACTCTTGGGGGAGGCGCCCATCCCGAGGTAACACAGCGTACAGGCCCACCCGATTGGCGAAATCCCCCGGGCGCCGCCGCCGCCCATCCCTGCTCCGCCCTACTCTCTGTTCCGACAATGCTCTTCTGACGGCGTTCGATAGGGCTTCCCGGTCGTCGTTCCCGAGTGGCGGTGAACCCTCCGGAAGGACTCTCCCCTGTCGCCAAGGGCGACAGCGAGACGACCGCGGCGTTTCTCCGATCATTCATCAGGCCGCTTTCCCATACATCCCGTCCGCGGGCCGTTCGACTGTACACAATCTCCATAAAGCAAAATATTTACGAAGAAGTCACACGCAAGCTCCGGAACGAAGCCCCGACCCGTTTTCTCCTCATCAAATGCCTCACCGAAGCAGGGCTCACCATGACGACACCACGCCAACAACGTCAGTAATCAAGCGACTCGACCTACAGAGGGCGGACGCGGCAGCCGGCCATCGCCGCATACCGCGCCCCTGCCGTGCGTGGCTCCTACCGTGCGTCGGTCAGGTGCGCGTTCGGGACCTTCGCCAGCTCCTCGTACTCCGCGAGCACCACCACCCGCACCCCACGCCTGCGCAGCGTCCCCGTCCCATCGGCCGCCGCCACGAACGTGTCCGGCTCGCGCCACGCGGTGACCACACGCCGCACCCCGGCCCGCAGGATCAGCTCGGCGCAAGGGTGCGGGCGGGAGGCGCGGTGAGTGCAAGGTTCGAGACTGGTGTAGACCGTGGCCGTGGCCAGGCGGGGGTCGGCCGGGGGGATCTTGGCCAGGGCGGCTTCCTCCGCGTGGACCACGGGGTTGCCGGCCTCCCGGGAATGGCCGCGGGCCAGCTCTGTGCCGTCCGCCGCCACGACCACCGCGCCGACGCTGAACGCGGTCCGCGAGGGCGGGCACTGGGCGGCCAGTTCGCAGGCAAGCCGTAGCCAGTGTCGGTCGGCGGCGGACGTCGACGCGTCCCCGCCGGGGGCCCTGGGTGCGTAGCGCATCAGGACCACGTCCTCGATCTCGCGGGTCTCCAGCAGGCGCAGGCGTCCGCTCTGATAGCCGCCGGGACCGAACAGGCGCGGCGCCTCGGGGTCGCCCACGAACAGCGGGGCGACGACCAGCTGGAGCTCGTCGGCCAGGCCCTGCCGCAGGAACTGGGTGTGCAGGGTACCGCCGCCCTCGACCATGAGGCGGTCCACGCCGTGCGCTTCGTGGAGGTGCGTCAGCAGGGCGGGCCAGTCGAGCTCCGGGCCCAGCGCCACGACCTCGGCGGCCAGACCCAGCGCAGCGACCCGCTCCGCGCCCTTCTCGGTCGTGTAGAGGACCTTCTCGCCGCCCGTGTGCCAGAACCTCGTGTCCGGGTCGAGGTCGCCGGTCGCGGTGACCGTGACCTTGAGGGGGTACTCGGGTTTCCCGGCGGCGATCCGAGCCACGCGCCGCTGCGGGTCGTTGACCAGGAGCCGCGGGTTGTCCGCGCGGATCGTGCCGGCTCCGATCATGATCGCGTCGACAGAGGCCCGTACCTCGTCGACGCGGTCGAAGTCGGCCGGGGACGAGAGCAGCAGGCGGTCGGGGCCGGTGTCGTCGAGGTAGCCGTCGAGGGAGACGGCGGCGGACAGCAGGACGTAGGGGTACTGCATCGGACGCGCTCACTCTCGGCGGTGGGCGGGTAGGGATCGACCGGGACGGAGCCGGGGTCGCCATCAGAGGGTGGGCGGGCATTTGGTCGAAACTTGAAGCCCACTTACGTGGGTCGCGTGAAAACTCGCTGGCTCGCCCTGAAGGAGCAGCGCGTGCGCCGCGGCGACGCACCTGCTCGCGAGCTGAGCAGGCAGCGGTAAGCAGGCACGGACGACGGGAAGGGCATACGAAATTGACGTCGTATGGCCCTCCCGTCGCAGTCGGTTCCTCAGGTCGCGGCGTCGACGGTCCCCGGCTCGAGCCACCGCACCCGGCCGACGTCCAGCCGGGCTGTGCCGTCGGTGTAGAGCATGAAAGGCACGTCCACATGACGCAGGTCGGAACCGATCGCGCGTAGCGACTCGACCGGCACGGTCACCGTCGACCAGGTACCCTGCGGCAGTTCCGCCAGGGCCTCGGAGATGTCCACGGCCGGCTGGGCGGGGTAGTCGTCATGGCAGGCGAGAAAGAGCGCCTCGGTCGGCCGCTCCCACACCCGCACCGCCACCTCGACCACGGCCCCGGCGTCGGCGTACCCGCGCAGGTCGGCCGGGTCGCCGGAGGCGAACTGGGCGTAGGCGAAGGCCGGCAGGCCGGGGCCCCTGAAACGCAGGGCGAGGGCGCCCGGCCGGTCCGGCTCGGTCAGCGGTTCGGCGCGCACCACGAGCGTGTCCGTCGGCTCGGTGAAGGAGATCTCCGGGCGCGACCAGGTGTTGTGGCCACCGATACGGAAGACGAATCCGGTGCCCGCGCCGCCGCGCACCTCCAGCGGCCCGGTGATCGGGGGTGCGGGGGTCGGGTCCCGGAAGGTGTCCAGAGGCAGGAGGCCGGCCGGTGAGGCGTCGACCATGCGCAGCCCGTGTCCGTACGGGAACAGCGGTTCGTGCTCGCCCTCGGGCACCTGTTCCTCCGCCGGCGCCCGGTAGCCGGGGATATGCGGGGGGATCCGGTTGACGGCGTGCGAGCGGGTGGTGCGCGGCCAGGAGGAGCCCAGCCTGCCCTGGAAGTCGTGTCCGGTCGTGCCGTCGACCGCGCGGAACAGCACGTCGGTGATCCCGCCGGCCTCGGTGCCCGGCAGCCAGGCCGCCACGAAGGCGTCGGAGAGGTTGATCTCCTCCGTGAGGTACAGCGCGCGTCCGCCGAAGAAGACCGTGACCACGGTGATCCCCTGCTCGCGAAGCCGGCGCAGGATGTCCAGGTCCCGGGCGTACGACTGCTTGAGGCCCGCGTAGGACAGGGTGCTCCACGGCTTCA
Source organism: Streptomyces sp. NPDC007162 (assembly GCF_040634175.1). Taxonomy (NCBI): domain Bacteria; kingdom Bacillati; phylum Actinomycetota; class Actinomycetes; order Kitasatosporales; family Streptomycetaceae; genus Streptomyces; species Streptomyces sp. NPDC007162. The sequence continues at coordinate 6,444 of NZ_JBEYFC010000239.1, read as the reverse complement.
TCGTGCCGCGCATCTCGGCGTAGGAGTCCTCGCCCAGCACCATCAGCGCCACATCGTGGCGGGCGGGGTCCGCGTGGTCCAGGGCGGGGTCGACGGTGCAGCGGGCATCTCCGACGACCTCACGGACCGCCTGTGCCATGGTGGTCGCGCCGGGCAGGTCGTCCAAGGTGACGTCGTTGCCCTGCCAGGTAAGGGTCCAGCCACCGGCCTGCTTCTGGATGTCGTCAGCGCCGCTGCCGGTGACCAGCACGCGTGCGAAGCGGGACAGCGGCAGCGTCCCCTCCCGGTGTTTGAGCAGGACCAGCGACTTGCGTACCGCTTCCCGGGCCAGCGCCCGGTGCTCTGCACAGCCGAGCACGTCAGCACGCACGGCCAGCGGCCGCTCTCGGGGGCGGGGCTTCTCCCACAACCCGGCCCGCATCTTCACCCGCAGCACCCGGCGCACGGCGTCGTCGATCCGCTCCTCGGGGATCCGGCCCGCGCGGACGTGCGCGCAGGCCGTGCGGTGCACGGACTGCCAGGCGTCCCGCCCCGCGACCATCAGCACGTCGATGCCGGCGTTGATGGCGTACCAGGCGTCGCCGACGGTGCAGCCGGCCACCTCCGCATGGGCGTCCCAGTCACTGATGACGATGCCGTCGAAGCCCATCCGTCCCTTGAGCACGTCGGTGATCAGATAGCGGCTGCCGTGGATCTTGTAGTTGTAGGCGGGGCCGGTGTCCGGGCTGTGGTCGTAGTTGGCCCGGTTCTCCCAGCTGCTGAAGGAGACCATGACGGACTGCGCGCCGGCCGCCAGCCCGGAGAAGAACCCCACCGCGTGTATGTTGCGGACCAGGTCCTCGGCGCAGACGGCGGTGCCGCGGTCGGCGCCCTGTGCTGTGCCGCCGTCCGCGACCCAGTGCTTCACACAGGCCACCACCCGGCTGTCGGTGGTGAGTTCACCCGCGTCGCCCTGCAGGCCCCGGACCATGGCCGGCGCGTAGTCGTGGACAACCTCCGGGTCCTCCGCGTAGCCCTCGTAGTAGCGGCCCCAGCGGCGGTCCCGGGGGATGGTGACAGTCGGGGCAAACGTCCAGTCCATGCCGGTGGCGGCGATCTCGCGGGCGGTCGCCTCCCCGATCCGGCGCAGCAGGTCCGGGTCGCGGGCCGCGCCCAGACCGATGTTGTGCGGGAAGACGGTGGCGCCTCGCACGTTGTTGTGGCCGTGCACAGCGTCGGTCGCCCACATGAACGGGATACGGAAGGGACGCCCTTCGTACCGACTCGCGGACGCCTCCCAGAACGCGTCGACAGTCTTGATCCAGTCGTCGCGGCTCGCCTTCCGGTTGCCCTCGGGCCAAATGCCGGCTCCGTTGAGCGCGGAGCCGATGTGGAAGTCCCGCACGTCCTGCGCGGTCAGCTCGGCGAGTTCGGGCTGGATCATCTGGCCGATCTTCTCCTCCAACGTGAGCTGGGTGAGAATCTCCTCGATGCGCTGCTCTTGCTCGGGCGGCAGCGGGATCGCGGCGCTGATCGCGGGCCAGTCAGCGTGGTACGGCAGTCGGCTCATGCCTATCTCCTGCTGCGGTTGCTCAGTGGTCGGCTCGGCTGTCGGCTCAGTGGTCGGCAACCCAGAACCCCTCAATGATGTTTGCCATGCGGCGCTCCACCTCGGGGTCGGCCGGGATCGCCCAGGTAGGACGCGGCCACCGGGCCAGCGGCCCCAGGTCGGACAGCGCGGGAGCCACGGGGTCCGCGGCACTGCCGGCCGCGGACGTCTCGGGGTCTTCCGCCATGGGCGCCCCGGAGCGAGGGGTCACGGTCGTCGTCACTCCCCGTCCCCGGCGCGACGGCCGGTGTCGCCAACGCCCGGCTCGGTGATCCAGAACTCCTCGGTGCGTGCGGCGAACACCCGCTCCTGGAACGGCCACGGCACGACCGGCCGGGTCTGTCCCGGGGCGTACAGCTCGACCTGGGTGCGGTGTTCGCGGAACGCGGCGTGCTTCTGCGGCACGTATGCCTCGATGTCGTAGGAGACAAGGCGTTCGGATCCGGAGCCGGGGCCGTCGGCCGGCTTGCGGTTGACGAAGCCGAACTCCTCCTCGGTGCGCTCGTCCCACACCACGTACCGGTAGATGTCCGGCTCCAGGCCCAGTTCGGCCAGGCAGGACACCACCGTCTCGCCGGTCAGCCGGTGGTCGGCGTTGAGTTCCCGGAACTCGTGCGGCACGTACACCTGGGTGACCCTGCGGTGTTCGCGCAGCAGTTCCAGCACGTCCCGTCGGAACTCCGGCAGGTGGTCGGCGAGCCGGGTGTCGGGGTAGTCCAGGAAGCGCACCGCCTCCTCGCGCACGCCCATCGCCTTGCCCGCCATGAGGGCCTCCTGGCGGCGGATCTCACGCAGTTCCCCGGGGGTCGGGTTCTGGTGGATGTCCAGTACGGCCGAGTGGGACATCGCGCCGTCGGTGGCGAAGACCACGCCCACCTGCGCGCCCTCGGCGACGTGTCGGGCGGTGGTGCCGCCGCAGGCGATCACCTCGTCGTCCGGGTGGGGCGAGAACACCAGAATGCGGGGCGCGTCGCGGCGTGCCTCGCGGTCCTTCCAGAACCACATGCCGAGCAGGGGCGGGGTCATGGGCTCACCTTCCGGCTGTGTGGCGGCGGCGCGTTCCGCGTCCGTCCGGTCGATGGGGCGGACCTCCGAGCCGAACGCGTCGGTCACCTCGCCCTCGGCCAGTCGACGCGAGCGCAGGATGTCCTCGATCTCGTGGAAGTGGTTGCCGGGCACCAGCCGGGCGACCGGGGTGTCGAATTTGGCGGCGAAGTAACGGTAGTTGCGAGCAGCCGAGCGCATGTTGGACTCGTAGCTCTTGGGGTGCGGCACGTGCAGCGCGGCGGCGTCGCGTCGCAGCACGAAGCGCGCGCCGGCCGTGCGCAGCCGGTAGCCGAGGTCGACGTCCTCGGCGCCCCAGGAGCGGTACGCCTCGTCGAAGCCGCCGGTCTCCCGCAGAAGCGCGGTGGGGGCCGAGGCGTTGCAGGTCCACCACATCAGCCAGGGCGCCGTCAGGGAATCCAGATCCTCGCCGTAGCGCTCGTAGTAGTCCTCACGGATGTCCGGCCAGCGGCCCTCCGCGGTGAACCGCGCGAAGGAGGCGTCCGGGTCGGCGAAGTCGAGGGCGTCGAGGATCTCCTGGCCGTCCTCGTTGCCCTCGTTGAAGCACAGAACGTAGCCGACGACCGCGGTAGGGCCGTCCGCGTCCCGATGTGCCGAGAGGTGGGCGGCCAGCGCGCCGGAGTGCAGGATCACCCCGGAGTCGACGAACACACAGAGGTCGGCGCGGGCGTGTTCGATGCCGACGTTGCGGGCCTTGGCGACCCGGTAGCCCTCGTCCTCCTGGTGGTACCAACGGATGTCGAGCCGGTCGTGGTAGCCGGTGACGACGTCCTCAGAGTCGTCGGTGGAGCCGTCGTCCGCGACCACCACCTCGAAGCGGTCGCCGACGGCGAGCTGCTGGCGGCACAGTGATTCCAGTGTGTGCCGCAGCAGTCCGCTGCGGTTGTAGGTGGGCACGATGACGGTGCAGGTGGGCTTTGACGTGGTCACGCGACTCTCCCTTCGAGCGGGTGGGTGTGGTCGGTGGAGGGCCCGGGCGGAGGGGGCGGGGCGGAGCGCAGGAACAGCACCAGCAGCCCGGCCAGTGCGGTCAGGCCGGCGCACACCCAGAACACCTGGCCGTAGCCGGCCCAGGTGGCGACGGTGCCGACGGCGAGGCCGCCGAGGAACATGCCGGCCTTGAAGGCACTGGAGTAAAGGGCCGACGCGGTGCCCGGCCGGCCCGGCAGGCTGTCCTGGAGCGCCACCACAGGGACGTTGAAGGCGACGGCCACCCAGGCGGCGTTCAGGGGCTGCGCAGCCAGCAGCAGGGGAAGGCTCCGGATGAACGGCAGCAGTCCGAAGAAAAGGGTGGCGCAGACAGCGGCCGTAATCATCAGCCGTCTCTTGCCCAGACGGTCCGCCCAGGCGCCGGCCAGCACCAGCAGCGGAATCTCCAGGACAGCACTCACCCCGAGCAGCAGGCCGGCGGTCTGCGCGTTCATGTGCAGTTCGTCGGTAACGTACAGGGGCAGGTTGATCTGGTACATCGCGTTGGCGCCGAGCAACAGCACGACGGAGCCAAGGAGGATCATCGTGTGCAGTCCGACGCCGGCGAACATGCCCAGCAGTCCGGGCGGCTGCTCCTCGTCGCCGGGTCCGTCGCTCGCCGGAGGGGCGGGCGCCGCGCCGACGACCTGTGTGTCAGGGTGCGGCAGTCCCCAGTGGCACAGCAGCGCGGCCACCACCGACAGGGCGGCCGTCGCGGAGTACAGCGCGGTGAACGACCACTGGGCGATCGTCCAGAAAGCGAGTGGCGGTCCCACCACCCAGGCCAGCGAGGTGACCGAGCGTAGGAAGCCGTTGAAGAACGGGGCGTCCACGCCCCGCGCGTCCGCCAGTTCACGGGTGTAGGCGAAGAGCTGGCCGAAGCAGGCGCCACCCAGGCCGAAGCAGACGATGCCGGTCAACAGCAGCGCGTAGTAGTCGCGCAGGAACGTGTAGCCCAGTGCGCCGACGGCGTTGAGCAGCGCGGTCGCCACCAGGATCGTCCGGCGGTCGCGCAGCCGGTCGGAGACCGCGCCCACCACCATGTCGGTGCCGATCTCGGCGATCGACCGGGCGGCGAAGAACAGCCCGACCATCAGGGGCGTCGCGGCGGCCGCCTCGGTCAGAAAGAGGCTGGTGGTGGGCACTACGAAGGCACCGGCCAGCCCTATCGCCCCACTGACGGCAATGAGGTTGCGCACCGCGGGGTCGGTGGCAAGCCGCCACCGGCTCACCGCCGTCCCCGGTTCGGTCCTGGTCCGGTCTTTCACGCTCCCCTGCCTTGGGCGGACCCGGCGGTGCGGGTGGCGCGCTGCCGGTAGGGCAGCCACGGCGCGAGCTCCCTGCCGGCGGGCACCCTCGCGGCGGCGGCGAGGTCGGCCCCGTCGACCTCGCCTCGGGCCAGCAGGTCGCGCCGGGTGTCTTCAGGCAGCGCGGCCAGGACGCGGTGACGCAGACCGGTGAGGTCCAGGCGCCCGTCGTACACGGCGGGCACCGCGCTCCCCTGGCCCGGGCGCAGGCAGGTGGGATCGACCTGACTGGAGACGAGCGTCCAGTAGGCGCGGAAGTGCACCGCCGGGTCGGGCAGCGCGCCGCTGAGCAGACCCAGGCGGATCGTCTCCAGCCAACAGTCGAGGTAACGCCGGTCGTGCAGCGCGGACATGTGGCGGGCGCACCACTCCGCGCGTTCGACGGGTCCGGGCAGCGTGGTCTTGCCGCCGAGCACGCTGAGCACCCAGCCGCCGACCGCCTCGAAGTACGGGCAGGCGGTGCCGAACGCCTCGGTGTCGACGGGCGTGTTGATCACGGCCAGAGTCGGGTCGTGCCGCCAGAAGTGGTGTTCGTACAGGTCCTCGCGGCGCAGTCCGTCGATGAAGCCGTAGTCCGGCGGCTCGTAGCCGAGACAGAGCACCACCGCGTCGTAGCCGTCGGTGGTCCCGTCGGCGAGGACCACGAGCCCGTCGTCGGTGAACCGCTTGAACGCGGCCACGGGGTGCACCCCTCCGGCGGACACCGCGGGCACGATTTTCTCGTTCACGTGCACGGCCCCGTGGAAGCCCTGTTCCGGGAGCAGTCCGGTGGCCCGGTACATGCCCATGTAGTCGGGCAGCCACTCCGTCAGCCAGTCCAGGTATTCGGCGTAGGGCACCTCCTCGACGGCGACCCGGCCGGCGTAGGAGAACAGGGCATCGTTGTAGACGCCGCCGATGTCACGGGGCAGGAACAGCTGCCTGCTGCGCACGGACCAGTCCACCCGGGCGGCGTGCGGGGCCAGGTCGGCGGCGATGTCGGCGCCGCTCACCCCGCCCCCCACGACCAGCACCCGCTGTCCGGTGAAGCCGGCGGCGCCGCGGTACTCAGGGGAGGTGAGCACCCGGACCCCGGTGCCGGGCGCGGGCAGCCCTCCCTCCGGGAGCCGGGGCTGCCACAGCTCGCCGTTGGCGACCAGCACGGCGTCGACGCGTACCTGCTCCTCCTCCCCCGTCGCCCGGCGGGCCGTCACTTTCCAGTCGTCACCCTCCTTGACGACTCCGACCACCTCATGGCCGAACCGCACCGTTTCGAGCAGGCTGAATCTCGTCGCGTACGAGCGCAGGTATGCCTGAACTTCAGTGAGTTCGGGAAAGTCGGCAGCGAAGCTCGGAGGGTGGTCGGTGAACGGCATGCTCATCCGGGAGCTCTGCATCCGGACCCCCGCGTAGGCGCCGCCGGACGCCGGATTCCAGATGCCTCCAAGATCCGGGTGCTTCTCGAAGCAGACCACGTCGTGGCCATCGGCGAGAGCCTGCTTGACGCAGGTCAGACCTGCGGCACCGGCTCCGATC
>NZ_JBEYFC010000238.1:0-13061 GCF_040634175.1 Streptomyces sp. NPDC007162 | reverse complement strand
GAGGTGCTCTCCCGGATCGAGTTCCGCACCGGTCTGGACGGCCTCGCGGACGCCGACTTCGTCGTGGAGAACGTGACGGAGAACTGGGACGTCAAGGAGAGGCTGTACCGCGAGATGGACGGGGTGGCGCCGGAGCACTGTGTGTTCGGCGTGAACACCTCGGCGATCCCCATCACGCGGATGGCGTCGGTCACCGGCCGTCCGGACCGGGTCGTCGGCACCCACCTGATGAACCCGGTGCCGCTGAAGAAGCTCGTCGAGGTGATCCGCGGCTTCCACACCTCGCCGGAGACGATCGAGGTCACCCGGGAGCTGTTCCGCGCCGTCGGCCAGGACATCGTGGTCGTCGAGGACTCCTCGGGCTTCGTCACGAACCGCGTCGCCATGCTGAGCGTCAACGAGGCGATCCTTCTGCTGCAGGACAACGTGGCGCAGGCCGGCGACATCGACCGGCTCTTCCGGCAGTGCCTGGGCCACCAGATGGGCCCGCTGGAGACCGCGGACCTGATCGGCCTGGACACCGTCATGTACTCGCTGGAGGTCCTTCTGGACAACTTCAACGACCCCAAGTTCGCCCCGGCGCCGCTGCTGCGCAAACTCGTCGCCGCGGGCTGCCACGGCCGCAAGAGCGGTCAGGGCTTCTATTCGTACGAGCCGGTCAACACCGGGAAGAAGGCAGGGGCCTGATGACAGACGACATCGCCAAGATCGTGCGCACCTTCATCGGCGAGCACGTCCGGGACACCGAACTCCGTGACGACCACGACATCTTCGCCACGGGGAGCGTCAGCTCGCTGTTCGCCGTGCAACTCGTGATGTGGGTCGAGCGGACCTTCGACATCGCGGTGCACCCCACCGACCTCGACATCGAGAACTTCCGCACCGTGGAGCACGTCGTGCGCTTCGTGGAGTCCCGCCGGGCGGCCGCTCCCGCCTGACGCGCCGTTTCAGGACGCGGTCAGTGTCGTGTCAGCGGGCCTCGACACGATGTTCGTATCGGGGCCTGCCACGGCCTCCTTCCTCGGACTTCTCAGATTCGGAGAGCGCAACGTGACGAACCCCTTCGACGATCAGGACGGCACGTTCCTCGTACTCGTCAACGACGAGGGCCAGTACAGCATGTGGCCCGCCTTCGCCGCGGTGCCCGACGGGTGGACGGTGTCGCTGGGCGAGAGCACCCGGGAGGCCGCCCTGGCCCATGTGGAGGAGCACTGGACCGATATGCGGCCCAGAAGTCTCCGTGAGGCCGCCGCGGGCCTCGGTGCCTGACCCGGCCTGCCGACCCAGTCGTCACCCGTGGAGACTGCGATCCGGGCCGAGGGCCTGCGCAAGCAATTCAAGGACCACCAGGCCCTCGACGGCGTCGATCTCGGCGTCGTGGAGGGCACCGTCCTCGGACTGCTCGGCCCGAACGGGGCCGGCAAGACAACCACCGTACGCGTGCTCAGCACCCTGCTGGAACCGGACGGCGGCCATGCCGAAGTAGCCGGATTCGACGTGGTCCGCCGGCCCGCGGAAGTCCGCCGCCGGATCGGCCTGGCCGGCCAGTACGCGGCCGTGGACGGGCTGCTCACCGGCCGCGAGAACCTCACCCTCATCGGTGTGCTGCTGCATCTCGGCCGACGCGGCGCCCGTCGCCGTGCCGGGCAGCTGCTGGACCAGTTCGACCTGACCGGCGCCGCCGACCGGCCCGTCCGGACCTACTCCGGGGGCATGCGCCGCCGGCTCGACCTCGCGGCCTGTCTGGTCGCGTCGCCCTCGGTGCTCTTCCTCGACGAACCCACCACAGGCCTCGACCCGGTGAGCCGCATGTCACTGTGGTCCGCGGTGCGCCAGCTGGTGGCCGACGGCATGACGGTCCTGCTGACCACCCAGTATCTGGACGAGGCGGACTTCCTCGCCGACCGTATCGCCGTCGTCGACAGCGGACGGGTCGTCGCCGAGGGCACCCCGGACGAGCTGAAGCGATCTGTCGGACCGGACCGGCTGGAGATCCGGGTGGCCGGCCACGGAGCCGTCGCCGACGCCCTGGCGGCCCTGCGGACCAACGCGTTGGACGACCCGGCGATGGGCCGGGACGAGGGCGTCATCTCCCTCCCGCTCGATGCCGGCATGGGCAGTATCGCCGCTGCGGCGACGGCATTGGAGAAGGCCGGGGTGACCGTCGTGGATTTCGCCGTCCGTCGCCCCACGCTGGACGACGCGTTCGTCCGGATCACCGGCCGATCGAGCTGATTCGGCCGCACGTGGACCATTCGCCCCGTCGGCCGATCGGTGGGGGCGGATGCATGGCTTTATGTAGTGCACAACACAGGGGGTATTGCATTGCAGCGGATACATTTCACGACAGCCGACCTGGCGCGGACACGACTGCAGTCCACCGCCGGACCGGACATAGAGTCGAGACTGGCAAGAGAACTGTTCACGCACGGCGTCGGCACCATTTACGCGCGATGGCAGCGGCAGGTCTACGCGAGGCTGCGCGCGAAACCGGGCACGCCGTCGACGTCCGCGCCGACCCCGGGCGATTTCTGGCGGGCCGCGGTGGCCCCCTACTGGAGCCGGGTGCTGGCCCACTACGAGGCCGAGTGTGACGTCCGCGGGCGGATGGTCATGGCGGGAGGCGTCGAGCAGCTGCTCGCCGGGCTGGGACGGCGGGCGCTCTGGAACGGCCAGGTGCTGGAACTGCACGACGGCCCCGACAGCGATGTGCGCCTCGACGGGAACGGCCTGGTGCTCAGCCCGTCCGTGTTCCTCGCCCACCGCCCCGCCCGGCTCTTCCGCGCCGACGAGCAGCCGGGGAAGGCCGTCCTGGTCTTCTCCGCGCCGCCGAACGCGGAGCAGTCCGCCCTGCTGTGGGACGACAGCAGTCTCCCGTCCCAGGCCCTGGCCGCCCTGGTCGGCCAGACCAGGGCGGCGGCCCTGCGCGAGCTGCGGGCTTCGCGCACCACGAGCCAACTCGCCGACCGCCTCGGCGTCTCGGCGCCGTGCGCCAGCCAGCACGCCTCCGTACTGCGCGAGTCCGGGCTGATCACCACCCGGCGGGTGCGCAACACCGTGCTGCACTCGGTGACCCCGCTCGGGATGGCCCTCCTGGACGGCAGGACGGTCGCTGCGGGACATGCGCGCGGCCCGAAGTCCGTGCCGTCCTCGGCCGGGGTCTGATGCTCGGCCACCGGGCCGCCTCAGGACGCCGGGGGCCGTGACGTCCGACAGCCCCTGCGGTGCACGGGAGCACGGGCCGCGCGCGGGGCGGCGGGTCACGTCGCGCACCGTGCGCCGCTGACGCGAGGCTTCGCGGATGACCGGCGGTGGCCGCTGAGACGGACCGAGGTCCGGGCGGCTGCCCTTCACCGACCGCACGTCCGCCGCAGCCCTGGCCGGCCCGCGTTTCCCGGTGTACCCGGCCGCATGGGCACAACGCCCGGGTGCCGCTCGCGTGCCGCCCGCCGTGGCCGCTGTGGTCCGCCCGCGGCGGAACCTGCTGTCAGCTCTCTGTCAGTGGCCGGTGGGTCTAATGGGCCCGATCCGCAGCGGCCCCGATCGTGGCCGGCCGACGGCGAGCAGGAGGTTCTTGATGACCTGGACGGAATGCAGCGAACCCCGGCCGTTCGCCGCGAAGCGGCTGGTCTGCTTCCCGTATGCCGGAGGGTCCTCGCACTTCTTCCGCGACTGGCGCAAGGGGCTGCCCGAATTCGAGGTGCACGCGGTCTGTTACCCGGGCCGGGCCGACCGGTTCGGGGAGCCCGCGGCCACCGACCTGGTGGCGATGGCGGGTGAGATCGCCGAGGCCGTCAAGCCGCTGACGGACCGGCCCACCGCGCTCTTCGGCCACAGCATGGGCGCGGTGGTGGCGTACGAGACGGCCAGGGCACTGGAGGCCGACGGGGCCCGGCTGTCGCAGCTGTTCGTCTCGGGAGCCCGCGCCGGACATCTGGTACGGCGAGACGCCCGGGCGGCCGGGCAGAGCCAGGAGAGCGTCATCGCGACACTCCAGGAGCTGGGCGGCACGGACACCGAACTGCTGGAGCACCCGATGTTCCGTGAGCTGATCCTGCCGTACGTCCAGGCCGACTTCAGGATGCTGGGCAGGTACGAACACCGCACGGGTGCGCTGCTCGGCTGCCCTGTCACGGCGGTGGCCGGGACGAGCGATCCCCGGGTGACGGCGGAGCAGGTGGCGCAATGGGCGCGAGTGACCGAGGGGCCGTTCCGGCAGCTGATGGTGCCGGGCGGGCACTTCTACCTCGCGGACTCACCGCCCTACGAACTGGTGCAGGAGATGTGCGCCGAGCGGGGTGGGACACCGAGCCGGTAGGCCGGTTCCGCAGCCGAACGGCCAATGCCGGTCTTCCGGCCGACCTCGAATCGAAGAAGCTCGACCACTGGGGGTACGCACGTGCGGGGCAGAAACGGGCAACGGGCTGCCATGATCGCGTTGGTCGTGCTGCCACTGGTGGTGATCACGGGAGCGGCGGTGACGGTCGCCCGGTCGAAGTCGCCGTCCGGGGCGGCGGTGCGTGAGGTCGCGCGGCTGGACAAGAGCGGTCATTTCTTCCTCGCGGTCGCGGCCATCCTGCTCGCCGTCCTCCTGGGCGGCCGGCTGGCCGACCGACTGGGACAGCCGCGGGTGATCGGCGAGATCTGCGCCGGACTGGCCATGGGGCCGACCGTGCTGGGACGGTTCGCACCCGACGCGAAGGACTGGCTGTTCCCTGCGGGCAGCCTGCCGATGCTCGACGGCCTGGCCCAGATCGGCCTGGTGTTCTTCATGTTCGGGGTGGGCCGCGAACTGACCGGCATGTCGCTGCGAACCGTCGGACCGCAGGTGCTGATGGTGAGTCAGGCCTCGCTGCTGATGCCGTTCGCGGCCGGCGCCGCGGCGGCCGTGCCCCTCGTCCAGGACTTCTCGGGACCGGCGGGCCATCCGATGGCCTTCGTCCTGTTCGTGGGGTGCGCACTGAGCGTCACGGCGCTGCCCGTTCTGGCCCGCATCCTCGCCGACCTGCGGATCACCCGTACGCGTCAGGGGCAGTTGAGCCTGTTCGCCGCCGCGCTCGGGGACGGCGTGGTGTGGTTGGTGCTCACCGCGATCCTGGCGGTCGTGCACGGGAGCACCCTCACCGGCGTGCTCTGGAACGGCCTGTTCGCCGCCGCCCTGACCGTTGTGTTCCTCGGCCCGCTGCGCCGGGGGCTGGCCCGTTGGGCCCGGTCCCGCGAGGCGGCCGGTGAGGGCACCGAGGGCGATGCCACGGTCATGCTCCTGCTGGCGGGCGGTGTCGCCGCGACGGCCACGCTCACCACGGTCGTCGGCGTGCACCAGCTGATCGGGGCCCTGCTGGCCGGGCTGGCCTGGCCCACCGGCAACGCCCGCATGGCGCGGGTGGCGGACCGGCTGTCCAGCATGTCCAAGACCGTGTTGCTGCCGTTCTTCTTCTTCGGATTCGGGCTCAGCATCGATCTCGGGTCCTTGCGCTTCGACCGTTCCTCCGTGCTGGCCATGACCACCCTGCTCTGCCTGGCCGTCGCCACCAAGGTGTGCGGCCCGGCGCTCGGCGCAGTCCTCACCGGTATGCGTGCGCGGCCGGCCCTCACGCTCGGAGTACTGCTCAGCGCCCGCGGTCTGACCGAACTCGTCATCCTGCAGATCGGCTATCAGGCCGGTGTCATCGACCAGCGCCTGCTCAGCATCCTCACCATCGTCGCGCTGGTCACGACGATCCTGACGAGGCCACTGCTCCGGCTGATCGGTCCGAAGGGCATCGAGCCCATGCTCCGGCCGCGCGAGCCCGAGCCGGACGGTGTGCCCGGGAAGGGTGCGCCGGAGCGCTCCTCGCTGTCCCTCTAGCACCTCGGCGGCAGGCGGATCACATGATCGACGAGATACTTCCCGCGGCCGTCACGAGCGCCGAGTCCTTCGGGGACGAGCCGGACGCATGGCTGTTCCCCGAGGAGAGGACGGCGCTGGGGGCGGTCGGCGAGGCGCGCCGATCGGAGTACACGACGGTGCGCCACTGCGCCCGGCGGGCTCTGGGTGAACTGGGCCTGGCACCGGCGCCGCTGGTGGCGGGCGTGCGCGGCGCTCCGCGCTGGCCCGAGGGCGTCGTCGGCAGCATGACCCACTGTGCGGGATACCGGGCCGCTGCCACCGCGCACCGGTCCGACGTGCGCGCCCTCGGTATCGACGCGGAGCCCCACGCGCCTCTGCCTGACGGCGTACTGGAGTACATCGCGCTGCCGCAGGAGGCCGCGGAGATCGCCAGGCTGGCCCGCCGCACCCCGCAGGTCCACTGGGACCGGCTGCTGTTCTGTGCCAAGGAAGCCGTTTACAAGGCATGGTTCCCCGCGACACACAGCTGGCTCGGCTTCGACGGCGCGGTGATCGTACCGGCGCCCGACGGCACTCTGCACGCCCGGGTCCTGTCCCCGGCTCCCGAGCAACCCGTCCCGGCACCACAGGAGTTCGTCGGACGATGGCTGGTGCGTGACGGACTTCTGCTGGCCTGCGCGGTGTCCCCGCCCTCTGATTGACTGCTTTTCTGGCATGTGTAAGATTTGCCTTACACATGCAGACCTGGGTGGCGGGAGGTGGGGCGTTGACCAGCGAGGAGCTTCTGGCCTTCCTGTCCGCCGTCGGCCACGCCCAGCGGCTCCGGGCTATCGCAGGCCTCGCCGAAGGCCGTATGTACGTCAGTGAACTGGCCCGGCAGCTGGGCATGTCCCGCCCCCTGCTGTACATGCATCTGGAGCGCCTGGAGAAGGCCGGCCTCGTCGTCGGCCATCTCGAGCTCTCCGACGACGGCAAGGCCCTGAAGTACTTCGAGCTGGTGCCGTTCGATCTGCACATCAACGTGCAGACGATTCTGGAAACCCTGCGTGCGGACGAGCAGCAGTCACCTGCGGCGGACGGGCCTGCCGATGAGGAGGGTTAGAACGTTATGAGGGGGACCCTGACATGACCGGCGCTGTTGTCGCCATCGCCATCGTCTTGATCGTCGTCGGAGGTATCACGGCGGCGGTGGTCTCGCACTTCAGACTGCAGCGCCACCGCGCTGACGCCGTGGCCATGGCCTCGTACCGCAAGCTCGCCGAAGAGGCAGTCGCCCGGCAGGAGGCACTGCAGGCCGAACTGGCCGAGCTGAAGGCCCGGGTGAGCTCGATCGACGACATGCTGCGGAGGATCGAGTGAGCGGGCCGGCGTTCGGGCGCCTGCGCCCGCCGGCCTCCCTGGTCAGACTTCCGTTATCCGCCGCCACCTGGCTCGCCGCCGCCTATCTCGCCAGCTATGTGCTGGTCGGGAGCGCCCTGTTCGCCGTAGCGGCATCGGCCTTCCTGAGCGGTGTGGCAGCGAGCCAGTTCACGGTGACCGTACCCCTGATCGTCGGCCTGGTGTGGGTCGTCAGGGGATGCGCGCAGGTCGAGCGGGGCCGCGCCGCGGTCGTCGACCGGCCGATCCCGTACCGGTACAGCGAGGTCACCGAGCCCGGCCTGCCCGCCCACCTCAGAACCCGCTGCGCGGATCCCGCGATCGCACGCGACTGCGCCTATCTCATCCTCCTCTTCCCCCCTCTGCTGGTCCTCGACCTCTTCGCGCTGGTGGTCTGGCTGCTGTCGCTCGGCTGCCTCACGCTGCCCCTGTGGTACCCGGCGATGGACGTCTCCGGCGGGCTCATGGACGAGGACGGCGTGCTCACCCTGGTCCACACCCTGCCCGGGGCGCTGGCCCTCGCGCTCGTCGCGCTCCTCCTGCTTCCCTTCGCCGCCCGGCTTCTCCTGGCCACCGCCCGGCTGCACCTGACCGTGGCCCAGGCGGTGCTCCGCCCGCCCCGCGACCCGCTCGCAGAAGCCAAGGGCGTACTCGACCGCCCTGGCCCGCTCTCCGTCGTGCCGGGTGGCCTTCGCACCGGCACACCCACAGAACCAACAGAAAACAGGGAATCCCATGAACCGAACAGCGTCCGGGTCGACTGACACGGTCATCCACCTGGACTCCGTGCACAAGGTCTACGGCGGCGGGAAGAACAAGGTGACCGCTCTCGACGGAGTCACCATCAGTCTGCGGCGGGGCACCTTCACCGCGGTGATGGGGCCGTCCGGATCCGGGAAGAGCACCTTTCTCCATTGCGCCGCGGGACTGGACCGGCCGACGTCCGGTTCGGTCCGGCTCGACGGCGTGGACCTGTCCCAGCTCAAGGAAAAGCAGTTGACAAAACTACGACGGGAGCGCGTCGGTTTTGTCTTCCAGGCGTTCAACCTGATGCCCGCTCTGAGCGTACGGGACAACGTCACCTTGCCCTTACGCCTGGCAGGACGCCGCCCCAAGGGCAGCGAGGTCGACGAGGTCATCGAACGCGTCGGCCTCGCCTCACGTCAGAAGCACCGTCCCGGCGAACTCTCCGGCGGCCAGCAGCAGCGGGTGGCCATCGCCCGCGCGCTCGTCACCCGGCCCGCCGTGGTCTTCGGCGACGAGCCGACCGGAGCCCTGGACACCCGAACCGCTCGCGAGGTCCTCGGGCTGCTGCGCGAGGCCGTCCAGTGGTCCGGGCAGACCATCGTGATGGTCACGCACGACCCCGTGGCCGCCGCCCACGCGGACCGCACCCTCTTTCTCGCCGACGGCAGGATCGTCGACGCACTGGAGCGCCCGACCGCCGACGTGGTCGCCGAGCGCATGACCCATCTCGGTGCCTGGGCCGAAGAACAGACGGCGCACGACAGGCAGTACGGAGCGGCCCAGTGATCGGCCTCGCGCTGCGCTCCCTGAAGTTCTACAAGGGGGGCTTCGTCGCCTCGTTCATCGCGCTGTTCTTCGGCGCCGCCATCGTGATCGCCTGCGGTGGGCTGCTGGAGACCGGAGTACGCGAACTGGCCGCGCCGCAGCGGCTGCAGGCCGCGCCGATCGTCATCACCGGGGACCAGAGCTACCCCGGTGCCAACAAGGTCTTCCGGGAGCGGGTCAGGCTCGACGCCTCCACCGTGGCCAAGGCCGAGGCGGTACCGGATGTCCAGGAGGCCGTGCCGGACGTCTCCATCCCGGCCGTCGTCGTCCCGGGCGGCGGCAAGGGCGGTGTCACCGCCACGGGGCACGGCTGGGACTCCGCCCGGCTCGGACCGTACCGCCTGGTGCAGGGCAGCGCGCCGAGCGCCGCCGGCCAGGTCGTGCTCGACTCGCGGCTCGCCGCCCGGGCGGGGGTGAAGGCGGGTGACCGGGTCACACTCGGCCTGCACGGCACTCTGACCGCCTACCGGGTGACCGGGCTGGTGAGCGGACCCGGCGCCGCCGGGACGCTGTTCCTCGCGGAGACCGACGCGGCGCGTACGGCCCCGCAGCAGGACAAGGTCGACTCCATCGGCATCCTCACCCGTCCGGGCGCGGACCGGGGCCGAGTGCGGGCCGAACTCGCCGACGCGCTCGCGGGTGACCCGGTCTCCGTGCTGACCGGGGACGAGCGGGGCCGTGCCGAGTTTCCCGACGTGGTGATCCACGGCAAGAACCTGGTGTCCATGTCGGCCGTGTTCGGGGGCCTGGCCGCGATGGTCACGGTGTTCGTGGTGGCCAGCACACTCGGACTGTCCTTGCAGCAGAGGCAGCGGCAGATGGCTCTGCTGCGCGCCATCGGCTCGACGCCCGGCCAAGTACGGCGCATGGTGCTGGCCGAGACGTTCACCGTGGCCGTCTTCGCCACCGCGCTGGCCTGCGTCCCCGGACCGCGCCTCGGGCAGTGGCTGCTGGGCCGGTTCGTGGACGCGGGCGTGGTGCCCGGCGTGCTGATCTACCGCAGTGGCTGGATCCCGATGGTGGCGGGCGCCGGAGCGGCGCTGCTGACCGCGTTGGGGGCCGCCTGGATCGCGGCCCGCGCCGCCGCCCGCACCCGTCCGACCGAGGCACTGGCCGAGGCCACCTTGCAGCGTCGCCGGCTCAACTGGATCCGAGTGGTGTTCGCCGTGCTCTGTCTGGCGGGCGGTGCCATTCTCGCGCTGGTCACGATGAACGTCGACGGTGCCACGGCGGGCAGCACGGCGACCCCGGCCGCGATGCTGTGGGCCGCCGGCTTCGGGCTGCTGGGCCCCACCCTGACCAGGCTGATGACAGCCCTGCTGCGCTGGCCGCTGCGAGCGGTCACCGGACTCTCCGGACAACTGGCCATCCTCAACGCCAGGGCCCGGGCGACCCGGCTGGCCGGAGCGGTCATGCCGGTCATGCTCGCCACCGGTATGGCCACCGCCCTGATCTACCTGCAGACCACTCAGAACCAGGGCGCCCAGCAGGTGTTCGAGGACAACCTCCGCGCAGACCTGGTGCTCACCTCGGTGGCCGGCGGGATGCCCACGTCCCTGGCCGCCGGCATCGACAAGGAGCCCGGCGTGGCGGCGGCGTCCGCCTACGTGCCGAGCTCCGGCTTCCTGGAGCCGTCCAAGGCGCAGCTGGCGGCGTACGACGGCAAGGGCCGCAAACCGAAGGGCACCCCGGTGCAGATCACCGGCGTGTCCGCGACGGGCATCGAGCGCACCACCGCGATCCGTGCGGCGAGCGGCAGTCTCACCGATCTGACCGGGGACACCGTGGCGCTGCCCGAGTCCTCCGCCAAGGGACACCGCATCGGTGAGCGGATCCCCATGCGCCTGGGCGACGGCACCCGCGTGGAGCCGCGCCTGGTGGCGACGGTCGGGGACCAGCGTGGCTACGGCGCGGCCCTGATGCCCGCTGCCGTCGTGGCCCCGCACACCACCGACGGCACAGTGCCGCAGATCCTGGTCGCGGCGGACTCCGGCTCCGACACCGTGCGGCTGGCCGCCGAACTCACCGGCTCCGGCGCACCCCTGCCCGGGCTGCGTGCGGCCGAGCGCAGCGACCTGGTCGCCGCCTCGGCCGAGCAGAACGACACCCAGACCTGGGTGGCGTATCTCCTGGTCGCCCTGGTGGTCGGGTACGCGGTCATCGCTCTGGTGAACTCACTGGTGATGGCGACCGGCGAGCGGCGCGGGGAGTTCACCCTCCAGCGTCTTGTCGGCGCGACCCGGGGTCAGGTGATGCGGATGATGACGGTGGAGGCGCTGCTGACCGCGCTGGCCGGTCTCGGGCTGGGCATGCTGGTCGCGGGCGCGACCCTGGTTCCGCTGAGCCGGGCCGTGCTCGGCCGGGCGACGCCTGCCGGTCCACCGTGGATTCTGCTGGCGGTCCTCGTCTCCGCACTCGTCCTGACGGTCGGTACGACACTTCTGACAGCCCGGCTGGCACTGCGCGCCCGGCTCTCCACGGCCATCGGCAGCCGCGAATGAACTGAGCCGACCTTTTACCCGGCCCACCTGCGTATTTCGCCCACCACTTAACAACGTGGTGGGCGAAGCCTTGTCAAACATACGCTCGCTCTCATGGCGTTGAAGCCCATCGGAAAGCATCCCGTCGCGGAATTGGAGTTTCTCGATGCTGAATAGAGTAGTGATCGTGGGCGGTGGTACTGCCGGCTGGATGACCGCTTCGTACCTCAAGGCAGCCTTCGGTGACCGGGTCGATCTCACCCTCGTCGAGTCCGGAAAGGTCGGGTCCATCGGCGTCGGCGAAGCCACGTTCAGCGACATCCGGCATTTCTTCGAGTTTCTCGGGCTCAAGGAATCGGACTGGATGCCGGAGTGCAACGCCACGTACAAGCTCGCGGTGCGCTTCGAGAACTGGCGCAAGCCGGGTCATCACTTCTACCACCCGTTCGAGCAGATGCGGTCCGTGGACGGCTTCCCGTTGTCGGACTGGTGGCTCAAGAACGGCCGCACCGACCGGTTCGACACGGACTGCTTCGTGATGGCCAACATATGCGACGCCGAGCGCAGCCCCCGCCACCTCGACGGCGCCATGCTCTCCCAGCCCTACGACGAGCACAGCGAAGAGCCCCAGGGCCTGACGATGTCGGAGCACCAGGGCAAGACCCAGTTCCCGTACGCCTACCACTTCGAGGCCGCGCTGCTGGCCAAGTTCCTCACCAAGTACACGGTGGAACGCGGCGCGAAGCACATAGTCGACGACGTCAAGGACGTCAAGCTCGACGACCGCGGCTGGATCAGCAGCGTGGTCACCGCCGAGCACGGCGAGCTGACCGGCGACCTGTTCATCGACTGCACGGGCTTCCGCGGACTGCTGCTCAACAAGGCCCTGGAGGAGCCCTTCATCTCCTTCCAGAACACCCTGCCCAACGACAGCGCGGTCGCCCTCCAGGTGCCGCAGGACATGGAGGCGCGGGGCATCCGGCCCTGCACCACCGCCACCGCGCAGAACGCGGGCTGGATCTGGACCATCCCGCTGTACGGCCGTATCGGCACCGGGTACGTGTACGCGAGCGACTACCTGTCCGCCGACGAGGCCGAGCGCACCCTGCGCGAGTTCGTCGGGCCGAGCGCGGCCGACGCCGAGGCCAACCACATCAAGATGCGCGTCGGCCGCAGCAACCGCTCCTGGGTCAACAACTGTGTGGGCATCGGCCTGACCAGCGGGTTCGTCGAGCCTCTGGAGTCGACCGGTATCTTCTTCATCCATCACGCGGCCGAGCAGCTGGTCAAGAACTTCCCCGGCCCCGACTGGAACCCGGTGCAGCGCGACAGCTACAACAGCTCCGTCGCCCATGTGATGGACGGTGTCCGCGAGTTCCTCGCCCTGCACTACGCCGCCGCGGCGCGCGACGACACGCAGTACTGGAAGGACACCAAGACCCGGGAGCTGCCCGACGGTCTGGCCGAGCGGATCGAGCACTGGAAGCACCAGCTGCCGGACACCGAGTCGGTCTTCCCGTACTACCACGGGCTGCCCCCGTACTCCTACATGTGCGTCCTGCTCGGGATGGGCGGCATCGAACTCAAGCCGTCCCCGGCGCTCGCGCTCACCGACGACAGCGCGGCGCTGAAGGAGTTCCAGTCGGTGCACGACCAGGCCTCCGCTCTCATCGACCGGCTCCCGACGCAGTACGAGTACTTCACGCACATGCGCCGCTGACCCCGCAGGTGCCGCGGCGGCCGCGTGGGGGCTCACCAAGGGCGACACCCTGACCCAAGCACTGGAATTCGCTGTCCGAGTC
>NZ_JBEYFC010000237.1:0-13075 GCF_040634175.1 Streptomyces sp. NPDC007162 | reverse complement strand
TCGTGGTCTTGATGCCGTGGGGACCAGTGGGGGACCACACGGTACTCACGACTCTGAACGGCACGCACGGAGGCGCGCGTTCTGCGTCCTAGTTATGCCTGATGTGTGCGGGTAGTTTCTGTGGCCCTCACTTCTGGGGGTCAAGGGGTCGCAGGTTCAAATCCTGTCGTCCCGACGTGTGGAAGTCGGGGATCAGAGGCTGTTCCGGAGAGATCCGGAACAGCCTCTGACCGTTTTGGGGACAAGCCGTGCGCCAGAGGGCGAGGGGGCCGCGGGTCTGGTGGCGGGGGCGCCGGGGTGCGAGGCTGGGGACACCAGCCTGGTCTGGTAGGAGACCCCGCACCGTCGGGCGGTCGTCCGTGCGGCGGCCGGTGGTGGGTGCGGGTGGTCTTGCTCGGCTGTGAGCGGTCTTGGCGGCCGCGCGCTTGACGGCCTTCTTCCGGCATCGGGAGCCGACCGTGATGGGCTTCGACCCGAACGGTGGTTCTTCCATGCAGTCCTTCTTCGACATGCGGATCAGTGACTCACCCGGACGGATCGTGTTGACCGTGGCCGGGGAGCTGGACTTCACGGCCCGCTCGCAGGCCGCGCCGGTCATCGGCCCGCTCGCGCTCACGGGCCGGGATCTCGTCGTCGACCTGACCCGGGTGACGTTCATGGACGCCGGCGGTCTGGGGATGCTCCTCCGCCTGCACGAACGGGTCGCAGCGGGCGGCGGTGCCATGGAACTG
Source organism: Streptomyces sp. NPDC007162 (assembly GCF_040634175.1). Classification (NCBI taxonomy): domain Bacteria; kingdom Bacillati; phylum Actinomycetota; class Actinomycetes; order Kitasatosporales; family Streptomycetaceae; genus Streptomyces; species Streptomyces sp. NPDC007162. The sequence continues at coordinate 12,344 of NZ_JBEYFC010000237.1, read as the reverse complement.
CGCGGGCTGCGGCCCGAGGTCCGGCGCGTGCTGGAACTCACGGGCACGGACGGCCGGTTCCCGCAGGAGGCGCGTCCCGGGCACGGCACGACGGGACCTGTCCTGGATGCCGCCTAGACGGGCGGCACACGCACTAGTCGAACTCGCTCGGCATCGGTGCCGGGGTCTTGCCGGAGAGTACGTCCTTGAGGCGCTGGGCGCCGTTCTGCACGGCCAGCGCGGTGCTGTCGTGGTCGACGGCGTCGAGGGCGCCGTTGGTGACGGCCGCCCCGGATGCGCCGATGCGCAGCACCGCGACGTCCGTGACGTAGGTGACGGGCTGACCGTCGGTGGTGCCCTGCACGGTCACCGTCAGCGCCTCCCGGGCGTCGCCCACGTTCGGGACCTGCGCCGACACGACCTGGATCGTGCGCTTGCTGCCGTCCTTGCCGGTGGCCGTGAACTGGTTGCACTTCTGCGGCAGCGTCTTCAGCCAGCCCAGCGTGGCGTTCAGGTTCGCCGAGCCGTAGTCCCCGACCTGGTACAGCATCCGGGCGGTCTCCGAGGTGAAGCCGCGCAGCCCGGAGGCGCCGGTGGCGCGGCCGAGGAGGCTGTCGGAGTAGAGGCTGTCGAGCAGCCGCTGGCAGTCGGCGGCATCGGTCTTCGCGGTGAGGAAGCCGGCCACGTCGACCTTGCCGACCAGCATGTTGTTCCGCCAGGTCGCGGCGTCCGTGGCCAGCTGCCAGTTGTCCTCGATGTCGGCCGGTGTGATCAGTGCTGCCTGCGCGCCCGGCCCGGTGAGGGCGGCGGTCGCCGTCGGTGAGGCGGCGGGGCGCTCGGCTGCGGGCGAGACGGCCGCGGCTGCGGAGTCGCCGCTCCCGCCCGAACAGGCCGCGGTGGCGAGCAGGGACCCCGCCGCCAGGGCCGCGGCGAGGACACGCGCGGGTCGGGACGGACGGGCCATGGCGACTGCCTCCTCGGGAACGCGGTACGTCACTCCGGGCAGGACGCCGCTGCGCCCCGTGGGAGAACGTGGGGTTCGTCCCTCCACGCCACCATCCGCTCCGGCCGCCGACCACTCGCGCGTGCCATTCGGGTGAGCGTGCCGGGGTGGGGGCGGTGTCCCAGGCGTGGACGCCCTCTTGACGCCGGGCGGAGGCCGATCGACACTCCAGAGGGGAATCCTAGTGAAAAGGTAGGGAAAGATGGATCGGCTGCGCGCGGTCACCGGCACAGAGCGCCGAGAAAGCCGTACGCCCTGGCCGGCCGCCCTGCTCTCCTCCCCTCTGCTCACCTCCCGGCTGCACATCGACCTGCTCCGGGTGTGCAGCGCCATCAGCCGCACCGGTTGACCGCGCCGCGTCCTGCGAGGCCCGGCCCGACCGCGCGCGCCTTCCGTGGCCGGGCTCGACTGCGCGCGCCTTCCGTGGCCGGGCTCGACTGCGCGCGCCTTCCGTGGCCGGGCCCACCGCGTGCTCCGCCGCCCCGGCGCCACCCCCGCGCTCCGTAGCCGCCCTGATCCCCCCGGACCCCTGCCGTGAACACCCGCAGTGAACAACCGCCGTGAACACCCGCAGTGACCACCCGCGCTCAGCCGCCCGGGCCGAGCGCCCGCCCACCGATGAACGCTTCCGCCGCGCGTACGTCCACGCGGCCGTACCCGGGGAGACGCATGTCCATCACTCCGCTCACCGCCCTGCCGTCCGTCCGCACCGCCCCCGCCTTCCGGGGGCGCATCGGACGGGACGCGCGCAGCGGGCACTACGCCGTGCCGGGCCGCTACCGGCTCCACCTCGCCACCGCCTGTCCCGACGGCCTGCGCATCGCCGTCGGCCACAGTCTGCTGGCCCTGGACGGCTGTTGTCCGGTCACCTTCCTGCCCGCGGTACCGGACTGTCCCGACGGCAGCCACACGGCACTGCGCCCGCTCTACGAGACCAGCGCCCACCGTTACTCGGGACCGGCCCTGGCGCCGGTGCTGAGCGACGACTGGTCGGGCCGGATCGTCTCCACCCACAGCCGGGACATCCTGCGCGACCTCGACCGCCACTTCGGTGACGGTGTCACGCGCCTGTACCCGAGCGGTGCCGAGGCCGAGATCGAGGCCGTCGAGCGGTTGTGCGCCGAGGACGTCGAGCAGGCCGCGCAGCGCGCCGGGCGGGAGGGCGGCGACCCGCGGGCGCTGCGGACCCTGCTCGCCGCACTGGGCGAGCTGGAACAGCGGCTGACCGGAGTCGAGTTCCTGGTCGGTGGTCGACTGACCGCTGCCGACGTCGAGTTGTGGGTGACCCTGGTGCAACTCGACACCGTGCACCGCAACCACCTGGACGCCTCCGCCGTGCACCGCATCGCCGACCACCCGGTGCTGTGGGCCTGTGCGCGGCGGCTTGCCGCGCACCCGGCCTTCGGCGCCCACCTCGACCTCGACGGCATCGCCCGCCGACACCACGGCCGTTGCCAGGGCCTGGAAGCCGCCGGCGCGGCCGTCCAGATCCTGGACTGGGCCGGGCATGCGGCAGACGCTTCCCGCAGGTGAGAGCGGCCCGAACCGTTCCGCCAACTGGACAGGCGTTGACAATTGTTCGGGCGGCTGCCTAACTTGCGGACCAGAACGGTCAAGAGCGTCAGCATCAAGCCCTGGCTGGCTGACCGGCAACCCTCGCACCGCGGTGGGGTGCCCCAGGTGACGACCCGACCGAATGACGACGTTCGGTAAGCGCGCGGCCCACGGGCCACCAAGCGACAGGTGACGGACATGTACGCAGCTTCCAGCACGGCCCCGCGCCGCGCTCAGGGCTGCGTACAGCCGTACCCGAGCCCGCTCGTCGCCGACCGTGCCGTCGACCTGCTCCGTGTCAACAGCGCCCTGTGTAGCGCGTGTACCGCACCGGGCTGTGCCCGCTGCCGGGTCTGACCAGGTTCAGCCCAGTCCCGCAGCTTCGTGCCGCAGCGTTCCTGACGAAAGCACCGGCCGTCCGGTGTGACGCCGTCCGCCCAGCCTCCGTGTCCCGCGCGCCCCCGCGCCCCGTGCCGTGCCCGAACACGGCGCGGTGCCGCGTGCCCGGCCGTGGGATCCGGGGTGTCCGACTCCGCCGGAGCCCGCCATGAGTGAACCCCCAGGCGCCACCCTCGCCCCCGAGGTGCCGTCCGCCGCCGACGAACCGTCAGAACCGCTCACAGCGCAGCGCGTTCTCCCGCTGCGCAGGCCAGGACGGTGGATCGCCACCGCCGTCGTCCTGGTCCTGGTCGCCCAGTTCGTCCACGGACTGGTGATCAACCCCTTCTACCAGTGGGACCGTTGGGGATACTGGTTCCTGCGGCCGACCATTCTCGACGGGCTGGTCATCACCCTCGAAGTCACCGCCTACAGCGCGGTGCTGGGTCTCCTCGGAGGCATCCTGCTGGCCCTGGCCCGGCTCTCGAAGAGCCCGGTGCTGCGCGCGGTCAGCTGGACCTACGTGTGGGCGCTGCGCTCCATACCGCTCATCGTCGTCCTGCTCTTCCTGTACAACTTCAGCGCCCTGTACAAGACGTTGAGCGTCGGCGTCCCCTTCGGGCCGGCCTTCTTCTCCTTCGACGAGTCCAAGCTCGCCACCGACATGGTCATCGCCGTCATCGGCCTCAGCCTCAACGAGGCGGCCTACGCGGCCGAGGTGGTCCGCGGCGGCATCCTCTCGGTGGACCAGGGCCAGCACGAGGCGGCCGCCGCGCTGGGACTGCCCAAGGGCTACCAGTTCCGGAGAATCGTCTTCCCGCAGGCGCTCAGGTCGATCATCCCGAACTACGTCAACCAGCTCATCGGTCTCATCAAGAGCACCTCGCTGGTCTTCTACGTCTCGCTGCTCGACCTCTTCGGCACCGCGCAGAGCATGGGCTCCACCTACCCCGGCGACATCGTGCCGCTGCTGCTGGTGGTCACCGTCTGGTACCTGATCCTCACCAGCGTCGTCTCCGTGATCCAGTTCTACGTCGAGCGGTACTACGCCCGGGGCGCCACCCGCTCCCTGCCGCCGACCCCCTTGCAGAGACTGCGGGACGGCCTCACCGACCTGCGCGCCCGCATCCGCCGGGAGGCCGCCGTATGAGCATCACCGACACCCTTCAGACGGCCCCCGCCGCCCTGGAGATCCACGACGTCCACAAGTGGTACGGCGCCCACCGCGTCCTCGACGGCGTCGACCTGACCATCCGCCCCGGCGAGGTCACCGTCATCCTCGGCCCGTCCGGCTCCGGCAAGTCCACGCTCCTCAGGGTCATCAACCACCTGGAGAAGCCCGAGATCGGCTACGTCAGCATCAACGACGAACTGATCGGGGTGAAACGGCAGGGCGAGAGACTCAAGGAGCTGAGCGAGCGCGCCATCCTCGCCCAGCGCGGCCGGATCGGCTTCGTCTTCCAGAACTTCAACCTCTTCCCGCACCTGACCGTGCTGGACAACGTGGCCGCCGCCCCCGTCGCCACCGGGAAGCTGACCAAGCCCGAGGCGCAGGCACTGGCCAAGGAACTGCTCGAACGCGTCGGCCTCGGCGAACGCGTCGGCGCCTACCCGCGGCAGCTGTCCGGCGGGCAGCAGCAGCGCGTCGCCATCGCCCGCGCCCTCGCCCTGCGCCCCGGCGTCATCCTCTTCGACGAGCCCACCTCCGCCCTCGACCCCGAGCTGGTGGGGGAGGTCCTCTCCGTCATCAAGGACCTGGCCACGAGCGGCACCACCCTCGTCATCGTCACCCACGAGATCGGCTTCGCCCGCGAGATCGCCGACCGGGTGGTCTTCATCGACGGCGGCAGGATCGTCGAGCAGGGCCCGCCCTCCGAGGTCCTCGACAAGCCGCGGCACGAGCGGACCAGGGACTTCCTCAGCAAGGTCCTCTGAACCGCCGCACCCCAGACCTCCCCCCACGCCCTCACCCTCATCACCGGCACCGACAAGGAACGGCCATGTCTACCCACTTCACCCGACGCAGCCTGATCAGAGGCATCACCGCGGCCACCGCCGTCGCCTCCCTCGCCACCGGGCTCGCCGCCTGCGGGGGCGACAGCGACGCGGCCACCACCACCGACGGCGCCAAGGCCGGGGAGGTCGTCGTCGGACGGGTCTCCAACGGCGCCGCCACCCAGACCACCATCAAGGTCGCCGAGGTCAGGTCCATCAGCGCGGAACTGCCCGCGGCCGTCCGCAAGAGCGGCAGGCTCGTGATCGGCGAGGGCGCCCTGCCCGCCGGGTTCCCGCCGCTGGCGTACGTCGGCAGCGACCAGAAGACCCTCACCGGCTCCGAACCCGACCTCGGCCGCCTGGTCGCCGCGGTCTTCGGGCTCCAGCCGGAGATCAAGAACTTCACCTGGGAGAACATGTTCGTCGGCATCGACAGCGGCAAGGTCGACGTGGCCCTCTCCAACATCACCGACACCGAGGAACGCAAGAAGAAGTACGAGTTCGCCTCCTACCGGCAGGACAACCTCGCCTTCATCGTGCCGAAGAAGAGCACCTGGAACTTCGACGGCAACTACGAGAACCTCGCCGGCAGGACGATCGCCGTCGGCTCCGGCACCAACCAGGAGAAGATCCTCCTGGAGTGGCAGGCGAAGCTGGCCAAGGAGGGCAAGAAGCTCACCGTCAAGTACTTCCAGGACAGCACCAGCACCTTCCTGGCGCTGAACAGCGGGAAGATCGACGCCTCCTTCGGGCCCAACCCCGGCTTCGCCTACCACAACAAGCAGACGGCGAACACGCCCGACGCCACCCGCACCGCGGGTACGTACTCGGGCGCCGGCGCCGGCCTCCAGGGCCTGATCGCGGCCACCGCGAAGAAGGACAGCGGCCTCGCCAAGCCCCTCGCGGACGCCATCAACTACCTGATCGAGCACGGCCAGTACGCCCAGTGGCTCAAGGCCTACAACCTCTCCGACGAGGCCGTCGCCAAGTCCGAGGTCAACCCGCCCGGACTGCCGCTCGACAACTCGTGACCGCCCGCACCAGCACGCCCGTCCGCTCACCGGGAAGGACTCCGCCTCCGTGACCGCCCAGACCGACCTCCACGGAGGCTCAGTCCCCCTCGTGCCCGACACCACACCGCTCGACAACGCCGTCTGGTCCGCTCTCACCGGCCCGCACGCCCACCTCGCGGTGAGGGTCGGCGCAGCCGCCCGCTACCCCGACGACGTCTACGCCTACGCGGCCCTCGCCGACGCCGCCGACCCGGCCGCCTGGGCCGACCTGCTCACGCTCGTCGGCCCCGGAACGACCGTGAAGATCAAGCCGGTCGAGCAGGCACCGCCCGGCTGGGAGGTGGTCGGCGGCGGGCTGGGCGTCCAGTTCGTGGACACCGCGCTGCGGGCCGAGCCCGACCCGGAGGCGGTACGGCTCGGACCGCACGACGTGCCCGAGATGCTGGACCTGGTCGCTCGCACCGAGCCCGGCCCGTTCTGCACCCGGACCGTCCGGATGGGCCGCTACCTCGGCATCCGGCACCGGGGCCGGCTGATCGCCATGGCGGGGGAGAGGCTGCGGCTGCCCGGATGGACCGAGATCAGCGCCGTCTGCACCGACCCGGACCACCGGGGCCGGGGCCTGGCCACCCGGCTGGTCCGCGCGGTCGCCGCGGGCATCCGGGAGCGCGGCGAGACCCCGTTCCTGCACGCGGCCCCGGACAACGCGACGGCCATCCGGCTCTACGAGTCGATCGGCTTCACCGAGCGCCTGCGCGGCCGCACCCTGCTGCTGCGCAGCCCGGGAACATGCGCGGACGTCCCGCTGTTGTGAGTCACGACGAGATGCACGCGAAACAGGGCGAGGAGGTGCGGGACATGACACGTGTCGTCAGTCCCAGTCGCCGTACCGTCCTGCACGCCCGGCCGCACATCGACCTGCTGCGCGTGGCCGGCGCGCTCTGTTGCTCCTGACTTTCCTCCGCCGCGCCGCTCCGTCCGGCGCGCCCTCTTACGGACCTCAGGAAGGCACCACTGTGTCCTCGAATCCCGCTTCCCACCTGCACCTCGCCGTCGCCCTCGACGGCACCGGCTGGCACCCCGCCTCCTGGCGCGAGCCGGTCGCCCGCCCCCGTGAGCTGTTCACCGCCGGATACTGGGCCGACCTGGTCGCCGAGGCCGAGCGCGGTCTCATCGACTTCGTCACCATCGAGGACGGTCTGGGCCTGCAGTCCTCCCACCACGGCGAGCCGGACGGTCGCACCGACCAGGTCCGCGGCCGCCTCGACGCCGTGCTCATCGCCTCCCGGATCGCTCCGCTCAGCCGGCACATCGGCCTGGTACCGACGGTCGTCACCACCCACACCGAGCCGTTCCACATCTCCAAGGCGATCGCCACCCTCGACTACGTCAGCACCGGCCGCGCGGGGCTGCGGGTGCAGATCTCCGCCCGCCCGAACGAGGCGGACCACTTCGGCCGCCGTACCTTCCCGCCCCTCGACCCGGCGGAACCGGCCTCCCCGGCCGGTCAGGAGCGGCTCGCCGAACACTTCGACGAGGCCGCCGACCACGTCGAGGTGGTGCGCCGCCTCTGGGACAGCTGGGAGGACGACGCCGAGATCCGGGACGCCGCCACCGGCCGCTTCATCGACCGGGACAAGCTGCACTACATCGACTTCGAGGGCGGGAAGTTCAGCGTCAAGGGTCCCTCCATCACCCCGCGCCCGCCCCAGGGCCAGCCGCTGGTCACCGCCCTCGGCCACCAGACCGTGCCCTACCGGCTGATCGCCCGCCAGGCCGACGTCGGCTACACCACCCCGCGCGACGCCGCCGGCGCCCGCGCCGTCCTCGCCGAGATCCGCGCCGAGCAGGAGGCCGCCGGCCGGGCCGCCGACACCGTGCACGTCTTCGGTGACCTCGTCGTCTTCCTGGACGACGACGCGGCCGCGGCCGCCGCCCGCAAGGACCGCCTCGACGCCCTCGACGGCGGCGCGTACACCAGCGACGCGCGGATCTTCACCGGGACGGCGGCCGAACTCGCCGACCTCCTGGAGGAGTTCGCCGCCGCGGGCCTCACCGGCTTCCGGCTCCGCCCCGCCGTCCTCGGCCACGACCTGCCGCGCATCACCCAGGACCTGGTCCCCGAACTCCAGCGCCGCGGCCGCTTCCGCACCGCCTACGAGGCCGACACCCTGCGCGGCCTGCTCGGGCTCGCCCGCCCCGCCAACCGCTACGCCGCTGCCACCGCCTGAGCCGGAAGGACCGCACCCCTCATGAGCAAGCCGCTGAAGCAGATCCACCTGGCCGCCCACTTCCCCGGGGTCAACAACACCACGGTGTGGAGCGACCCGGCCGCCGGCAGCCACATCGAGTTCAGCTCCTTCGCGCACTTCGCGAGGACCGCCGAACGAGCCAAGTTCGACTTCCTGTTCCTCGCGGAGGGTCTGCGCCTGCGCGAACAGGGCGGCAAGATATACGACCTGGACGTCGTCGGCCGCCCCGACACCTTCACGATCCTCGCCGCGCTGGCCGCCGTCACCGAGCACCTGGGCCTGACCGGCACCATCAACTCCACCTTCAACGAGCCCTACGAGGTGGCCCGCCAGTTCGCCAGCCTCGACCACCTCTCCGGCGGCCGGGCCGCCTGGAACGTGGTCACCTCCTGGGACGCCTTCACCGGTGAGAACTTCCGCCGCGGCGGCTTCCTGCCGCAGGACGAGCGCTACTCCCGCGCCAAGGAGTTCCTCGCCACCGCGAACGAGCTCTTCGACTCCTGGCGCGGCGACGAGATCCTCGCCGACCAGGCCACCGGCGCCTTCCTCAGCGACGCCAAGGCCGGCTCCTTCGCCCACCAGGGCCCGCAGTTCGACATCCACGGCCAGTTCAACGTGCCGCGCTCCCCGCAGGGCCGCCCGGTGATCTTCCAGGCCGGCGAGTCCGACGAGGGCCGCGAGTTCGCCGCGTCCGGCGCCGACGCGATCTTCAGCCGGTACGCCACCCTCGAAGCCGGGCAGGCCTTCTACACCGACGTCAAGTCCCGCCTCGCCAAGTACGGCCGGAACCCCGGCGACCTGCTGATCCTGCCCGCCGCCAGCTTCGTCCTCGGCGACACCGACGAGGAGGCGGAGGAGATCGCCCACCAGGTGCGCCGGCAGCAGGTCAGCGGGGCGACGGCCCTCAAGCACCTCGAGTTCGTCTGGAACCGGGACCTGTCGTCGTACGACCCGGAGGGGCCGCTGCCCGACGTCGACCCGCTGGTGAGCGAGGAGCACATCTCGCGGGGCCGCGCGCAGGTCCGGATGTACCGCGACCCGATCGCCATCGCCCGTGAGTGGCGGGAGCTCGCCGAGGCCAACAAGTGGTCCATCCGCGACCTGGTGATCAACACCGGCAACCGGCAGACCTTCGTCGGCTCCCCGGCCACGGTCGCCCGCACGATCAACGACTTCGTGCAGGCGGACGTCTCCGACGGCTTCATCCTGGTCCCGCACATCACCCCCGGCGGCCTCGACGGCTTCGCCGACACGGTGGTCCCGCTCCTCCAGGAGCAGGGCGTGTACCGCGCCGAGTACCAGGGCACCACCCTGCGCGACCACCTCGGCCTCGCGCACCCGGACGAGAAGCGGACCGAACGGGCCGCGTCGTAAGGTTCCTCGCGATCACCCTGCTCGCGCACCGCCCGGACCCGGTCACCGGCATCCGGAAGCCGACCCACGACCGGTTCCGGGAGGCGGTGGACGATTACCGGTCCTTCTTCGAGCCCTCCGAGACCCTCGACAAGCCCTACGTCAGCGTCTCCGCCGAGGACGACGCCACCGCCCGCGAACTCGCCACCGGCTACGGCCTGTGAGTGCGCAGCATCCGCACCACCTCGGCGCTGAGGGCCGCAGGCGTGGCAGAACGCGGTGTGGTCGAGGCACGTATCCCTCCCCCGAAGGCTACGTGCCTCGACCGTTTCCCCCCGGCGCCGGACCGTGGTCCGGCCTCCGCGTCGCCGCCGTGTGCCGGCTCACCAGCACATGGCTGCTGTCTCTCCCGACCCCCACGTCGAATGGAGACGTACGCGGACGAAGTAGCGGCGGCCCCTGACGAGCCGGACCCTGACCCTGGCGTTGTGCGGGGTGCCCCCGTCGTCGTGGCCGGCGAGGTAGCGCGGTTCCCCGTCGCGCTCCTCGAAGACCACCACGACACAGTCGCTCGCCCCGAAGGTGCCCACGCTGTAGACGCGGGTCTCCGGCGGCTCCACGGTGAAATCCCCCTGCTCACCGGGGCCGAGGCCGAGCGGTGCCGAGCGGAACGGCACCAGTGCCGCCGGGTCCGCTGCGGGCGGATACCAGCGGAGCGCGAACTCCTTGTCCGCCGGGGACAGCGAGCCCGACGGGTGCAACCCGTTGTGGTACTGCTCCGGCTCCAGGATCAGACCCGGTCCGAAGGGGAACTGCATCACCGACTGCGGGTCCCACACCGAGCCGTTGGCCTCGGCCGCGTCCAGCCGGTGCAGGATGTCACGGTCCGTGCGGTCCCGGCTCCAGTGGTTCGGCGGTCCGGCGAGGTCGGCGTAGACCGCCTCGTCGTCCCAGTGGACGCCCGCGAACGGGCTCTGGTGCTCGTGCCGCATCCCGAGCGCGTGCCCGATCTCGTGCAGCGCCGTCCACCGGCCGTCGTGCTCCGTCAGGTCCCAGCCCAAATTCATGGTGCGCTCGCCCAGACCGACCGGGAGGGCGTCCCGGCCGATCACCGACCAGGAGCCGCCACCCTGCTGGAAGCCGATCCGCAGCTCTGCCTCCGAGCGGTCGGTGACCTCGGCGAACGTCACCCCGATGCCGAGGTCCTGCCACTCCCGGAAGCACTCGCGCACCACGTCCTGCTGCTCCTTGGCACCGGCCCACGGCACCCGGCGGGTCCGCCCGGTCCCCGGGACCGGGATCACCGAGGCGTCGGTGTCGGCGTCGAGGAAGCAGTAGTGCAGAACCGTGCCGTTGACCCACATCCGCCGCCCGGCGGCGAGCGCACCGAGCCGCTCGGCGGCCAGTCCCGGCACGAACGCCGGGGCCGACTGCCGCGGAAGCGAGCAGTAGCGTCGGTTCATGCGCCCAGCGTGCCGGGCCGCCCCACCGGCCGCCTGAGTCGGAGGCTACTCAAGTCCGCCTGTATCAGAGCTGAGCAACGCGACTCGTACTGATGTGACGACTTACGAACAGGACGCCCGGACCCTCGAACTGCCCTGGCCGTTCACCGGCCGGGAGGACGAACTGGAGCTGGTCAGGCGGTCGTCGGTGGCCGGCCGGCAGGGTGTCGTGGTGACCGGGGCGCACGGCGTCGGCAAGACCCGGCTGATCACCGAGGCCGTACGGGGCGCGGACTGCGTCCGGGTGACCGGCACCCCCGAGACCAGCACCCTCCCGTTCGCCGCGTTCGCGCACCTGCTCCCCGACGGGGTCTCGCTGTCCGGCGCGGTGCGCCGGCTGTCCGGGGTGCGGCTCCTGGTCGTCGACGACGCCCACCTCCTCGACGAGAGCTCGGCCGCCGTCGTCCACCAGCTCGCCGTGCACGGCCGCACCCGGCTGCTGGTGGCCGCCGCCGACCCGGCTCCGGTGCGTGGCGCGGTCGCCCGGCTGTGGACCGGTGAACTCCTCACCCACCTCGCGCTGGAGCCGCTGCCGTACGACGAGACCGCCCAGCTGCTCGCCGGAGGTGGTCTGGAGCCGCTCACCGTGCGCCGGCTGCACCGGGTGTGCCGGGGCGATCTGCGGCTGCTGCGCGATCTGCTCGGCGCGCTGCGCGAGTCCGGCGCGCTCACCCGGGTACCGGACACCGGGGAGCGGGCCTGGCGCGGCCCGCTGCCGCTCACCGCGACCGTGAGGGACCGGATCAGGCCCCTGCTGGAACGCCGGGACCCTGGCGAGCGCGACACACTCGAACGCATCGCCTTCGCCGAACCGCTGCCGCGCCACCTGGACGACGGCCTCGACGTCGGGATCCTCGAACGCCTCGAGACGGCCGGCCTGGTCCAGGTGGACGAGCGGGGCGCGGTCCGCCTCGCCCATCCCCTGCACGGCCCCGCCCTGCGCGCTGCGGCGGGCCGGCTGCGGGCCCGCCGGCTCACCCACGGCGCCGACCGGTGCGGGCCGGCCCTGAAGGCGGAGCAGGAGCTGCTGGAGGAGCGTGTCGAGCAGTTGGACGTACGGGAGGTGCCGGCCCCGGTGGGGGAGTGGCTGGCCGCGGGAGACCTGCCCGTACCGGCCGGGTACGCGGCGGTGCGTGCCCGGTACTCGCGGCTTCGGGGGGAGCTGCGAGAGGCGGCGGCGTGGGCGAGGGAGGGGCTGCGCGGGGCGCCGGGCGACGCCTCCTGCCGTATCCGGTGCACGTTCATGTCGACGCCGTAGACGTGGTGCACATGGGTGGTGGCGACGAAGCGGGTGCGGGGGCCGACGAGCACGGCG
>NZ_JBEYFC010000236.1:0-13200 GCF_040634175.1 Streptomyces sp. NPDC007162 | reverse complement strand
TCTCGTCTCTCTTCCGATCTGGGCCGGGGATGCTCTCGATGTCCTCCGCCTGCACGGCATGGCCCCGTTCGCAGCGGATCTGGGCGTCGACGTGCGCGCCGCATCCACGGTGGCGCGCCAGCATGGCCGGGCCCTCGGGGTCGGCGCGGTAGCGGTCACCCCACTGCAGGAGCCCCATCACGGCCGGGACCAGGTCCATGCCCTTGGACGTGATCACATACCTGGGACGACTCCGCGAGCCCGGCTCCTTGTAGGCCTCGGTGGCCAGGATCCCTTCCTCCACGAGCATCTTGAGCCGCGCCGCGAGGAGGTTGCGAGGGCAGCCCAGGACGCGTTCGAACTCACTGAAACGGGACGAGCCGTACCAGACCTCGCGCAGGATCAGGATCGTCCACTTCTCCCCCACGACCTCAAGGGTCCGGCCGATCGAGCAGTTCGACGTGTCCCGGTCCAGGCGGGGGTCCGCGCCGGCGTCCTGAAGGGTTTCGGTCCTCGCATCCATGCAGTGATACTAACCTCTCCTGAGTTTACTTTTCTATACCCAGCCATTAGCGTCATGACCAGCAGCTCCCCCGGCCGCACGCGAGAAGCGGGCGCGGGGGAGCTGCCCGAAGAATCACATCGCCCACCGAAACACCCACGCAGAAAGGCGGCCGGCATGAAGGCCTTCGTCGTCGAGAAGTACGGCAAGGACGGCGCGCGCGCCGCGGAGGTGCCCGAGCCCGCCGTCGGGGACCGCGACGTCCTGGTCAAAGTGAGCGCCGCCAGCATCAACCCGCTGGACAAGATGGTCCGCAACGGGGAGTTCAAGCAGCTCCTGAAGTACAAGACCCCGTTCGTGCTCGGCCACGACGTGGCCGGCGTCGTGACCCGGGTCGGCTCCGCCGTGCACGGCATCGAAGTCGGCGACGAGGTCTACGCCCGCCCGCGCGACCTGCGAGTGGGGGGCTTCGCGGAGTTCATCGCGATCGACGTCGACGATGTCGCACCCAAGCCGGCCTCCCTCACCCTGCAGGAGGCGGCTGCCGTGCCGCTGGTGGCCCTGGCCGCCTGGCAGATCCTCGTCGAGCGCGCACGGGTGAAGCCAGGCCAGAAGGTGCTCGTCCACGCCGGTGCCGGCGGCCTCGGGTCGACGGTCATCCAGCTCGCCAAGCACCTCGGCGCCACCGTGGCGACGACCACGGGCACCGCGACCGAGGAACTGGTCAGGAGCCTCGGCGCCGACGTCGTCGTCGACTACACCAAGGAGGACTTCTCGAAACTGCTGTCCGGCTACGACCTGGTGCTGGACTCCGTGGGCGGAGCGAACCTCGAGAAGTCGCTGACCGTACTGAGGCCCGGCGGCCTGGCCATCAGTGTCGTCGGGCCGCCGGACGCCAATTTCGCCAAGCAGCTCGGCGCCCCCGCCGTCCTGGGCCTGGTCATGAACACCCTCAGCCGCAAGATCCGCAAGCAGGCCAAGGGACTGGGCGTGCGCTACCAGTTCTTCTTCATGCAGGCCAACGGCTCGCAGCTGCGCAAGCTCGGCGCCCTCTACGACAGCGGGAAGCTCCGGCCGGTCATCGACAGCACCTTCCCGTTCGAGCGGACACTCGAGGCGATGGCGCACGTCGAGCAGGGCCGCACCAAGGCCGGCAAGGTCGTGGTCTCGATGGAGCCCGACAACGGCTGAGCCCGCGCAGGTCACAGACCCTCCGTCCGGCACGGTCATCAGAGGAGAGCACGAACCCGGAAGCCGGCCCCCCGACACTCCGCCGAATCGCCCAGGCGGTCTCGGACGCGTTCGGGCCCGGCAATCGTCACAGGACAGACGGGCGCTTACCCGGAAGGCTCGGAGCCAGCCCGCGCACTTGCCACCGGCCGGCCTCTCCGGCTCCGCATCGCCGCGGACGCCATCCCCGCACGGCCGGCGATGTCGGCGGACCACGAGTCGGCCCTGCGCGCCTCGGGTCCGCGCTCCCTGCTCCTGGTCCCACTGTGGGCCCAGGGATCTCCCCAGCGACCCGGCCGTGGTCTCGAAGGCCCGCGTCCAGGCAGCCGATCAGCCGGCCGCCTGGGGTCCGGAAGAGACGGCCATTCCCACAGAGCTGGTCGTCAGCGAACTGGTGACGAACGCCATCCGCTACGGCAAGAGCCCCATCCGACTGCGGATGATCCTTCAGTCGGCGCTGACGTGCGAAGTTTCCGACGCCGGCAGCACCGCTCCGCACCTGAGCCGCGCCCGGGACTTCGACGAGGGCGGTCGCGGCTTGTTCCCGGTCTCCCAGCTCATCCAACGCTGGGGTACTCGCCACGGCCGCGAAGACAAGGTCAGCTGGGCGGAGCAGCTGATTCCAGCATCCCCTGCCGACGTCCCGTCGGCTCTGCGGTGACAAGCTGCTGTCTTTCCGGGGTTGAGGACTGCATTTCCACTGGTCAGGTATGGGCGCGACGGTTCAGTCGCGGTGACGAACCGTCGAGTTGACTTGCTCGCGTGTCGGCAAGGCACCGGGCCCAGGCGACGGTGGGGCTCCCGCCGAAGATCATCCTTGCGGGGGCGGCACCGGGAAAAGCAGACAGCTGCTGGTGGCGTGAGCGAGCAGGCGATCTGTCGCGTCGACCAACTGCGCCTGGGCGAGGGCGGTTTGGCGGCCCTTGCTGACAACTGTGCCAATGGCACGCACCATGCCCGTTTCCACGGTGATCCGCCGCAGGAATTTCACCGTCAGGTCGAGCGAGGTGTACCCCATTCCTTGCGGGAGGGTGGACTGGACGGCACAGCCCGCCGCCGAATCCAGCAGAGTGGCGAAGATTCCGCCGTGCACGCTGCCGATCGGGTTGTAGTGCTCCTCCCCCGGCGTCAGGGAGAAGACCGCCCTGCCGGGCTCCACCTCGTCCAGGGTGAAGTCGATGGAGTAGTTGATGGGCGGCCCCGGCAGTCGCCCCGCCTTCAGCTCGCGCAGGAAGTCGATGCCGGCCATGCGTCCGGCGGCTTCCGCCAGGATCGCGGGATCTTCCCATGCATACGTACGTGTTCGTCCCACGATCGAGCGCCTCCATCTGACTTTTTCAAGTGAAGCTAGCTGCCAATTCACCTGACTGTCAATTATGAAGTCAGACCCCTAAGATAGCGGGATGGAGTGGCTTGAGGCGAGCACGGATAACTGCCCCGTCCAGCGCACGCTCGACGTGATCGGAGAGAAATGGACGCTGCTGATCCTGCGTGACGCCGTCAACGGAGTCCGCCGCTTCGACGACTTCCACCGCCACATCGGCCTGTCGGAGGCCGTCCTCAGCGATCGCCTCCGGAAGCTGATCGCGGCCGGCGTCCTGAAGACCGTCGCCTATCAGGAGCCGGGCAGCCGCTCCCGCAACGAGTACCGTCTGACCCGCAAGGGCTGGGATTTGTGGCCCGTCCTGATGGCCTTGAGCCAGTGGGGCGAGGCCTACGCCCTCGGCCCCGAGGGCCCCGTACTGGACGTTCGTCACACCGAATGCGGCGCTCCGGTCCGCGTCGTCGTCGAGTGCTCCGCGGAACACTCCGCCCTCACTCCATGCGACGTCACCGCCCGGCTGGGACCAGGGGCCCGCCTCCGGGCATGAATCATCAAACCTGGTCTCGCCACCGTCTCGTCGCGGCTGCCGTCTCCCCTCTTGTCGGCACCTCAGCAACCGGATCGGGATGGGCGCCAGCGACGACGTGTTCGACGGCACCGCCTACAGCATCGCCGCATTGGCTGCTCTCCCGGCGAGGGCGACATCTCACAGGAACGCGATGGCCCGGCCGCGCCACCCGGACAGCGAACAGGGTTGCAGCACCACCGGAGCCCGGCACCGGCAGTCCATAGATCGACAAGCGGCATATCGCAAGGCCGTCGAGCCCGGGCCATGACATCTGGTGGTCGTGCCCAAGGAGGTGCTGCCGCCGCCGGCCGGGGCAGCACCGCATAGTGGGAGGCCCCGGGTGTGAACGGCGACGAACTCCACCCAGCGCAGCGCTGGCCATCAGCGGGGCCCCGGCCCAGCCCAGAAGGCGGCCCGTCAGCCGATCAGGTGGAACCCGTCCCCGAAGTCGATGCGGGCGAGGTCGGCGCGCGAGACGATACCGAGCTTGGGGAACACGTTGGCAAGGTGATGAGCCACGGTGCGGGGACTGATCAGCAGCTGTGCCCCGATCTCCCGGTTGGTGAGCCCCTGCGCGGCCAGCCGTGCGACTCTCAGCTCCTGCGGGGTGAGGATGGCTGCGGTGTCCCGGGCCGGTGCGAGGTCGCGGTGCAGGTGCTGCCCGGCCAGTTCCTGTTCGGCCCGGGTGCGGGCGAGCAGGGGCGCCGCGTGCAGTCGCCGGAAGATCTCCGCGGCTTCGGCGAGCTGGGTCCGGGCGTCGGTACGGCGGCGGGCCCGCCGCAGCCACTCGCCGTACAGCAGACGGGTGCGGGCGTGGTTGAAGGGCCGCGACCGGGCTCCGGGAACATCCAGCGCGAGCCGGAACTGCTCCTCCGCGTCCGCCCCCGACGCCAGCAGGGCATTCACCAGGTGCGTCGCGGAGATCGCCCACGCCGCCCCGGTCCGCTCGGCCCACCGCCGCAGCAGCCGCACCTGTTCCTCGGCCGTCGCCCGCTGCCCGCTCTGGAGGGCGGCCTCGGCGGTGTCCGGCGCGGCGAGCACCGCGATGGTGGGGTGCGCCGCGTGGTGTCCGCCCTCGGTCAGGCGGACCAGGTAGTCCAGGGCTTCTTCGGCCCGGCCGGCGAACAGCGTCGACATGCCGAGGGTCCACTGCGCGGCGGCGCTGAGCAGGCGCACACTGCGCGGCACGGAAACCTCGAAGGCCCGGGCGGCGTAGTCCGCGACGGCCGGCTCCTCGCCTCGCGGCTGGTCGCGGTGGACGGCCAGATCACGATCGCGGGCGCCGACGAGGTCGTCGCATACGCCAAGGAACTCGGCAAACCGCTGGACCGGCTCATCATCACCCATGAGCACCCGGACCACTTCCAGGGGGCGGCCCGCTTCAACGCACCCATTCACGCCCTGGCCGTCACGCGCGATCAGATGGCGGCGCGAGGCGACCTCAAGGACCCCACCGGCATCCCGGTCCCCGCGGCAGAGGTGGCCCCCACCGTTCTGATCACCCCGGGTACCGAGGTCGTCGACGGCGTTCCCTTCGTCTTCGAAGCCCTCTCCGGCGGTGAGACCTCCGACCAGCTGCTGATCCGGCTGCCCGAGCACGGGGTGCTGGTGGCGCAGGACGTCGTCTACCACAAGACCCATGTGTTCGTCGGAAACCACGACATCGACCGCTGGCAGGTCATCCTCCAGGAACTCGCCGACCCGGCTTACGACACGATCCTGCCCGGACACGGACTGCCCGCGGGACCGGCCGTTCTCACGGAGATGGCCGAGTACCTGAAGGTCGCCCGCGAACTCCTCGGCGACGACGGCCAGGCCTACAAGCAGGCCATCATCGAACGCTTCCCCACCTACGCGGCTCCCCTCGTGATCGACATCAGCAACTTCTACCTGTTCGGCACCCCGATCGTCATCCCGTCCGCCTGACCTTTCCCGCTCATTCATACGCTGCCAGACGGCCTCGACGGCCGACCGGCGCTTCGCCCCGCGGGCCGGGACCCTTGCCTGCCGAGCGCTTCTCGGCTTATCATATTACGATCGTAAGTCAAATGGCCGGGGACCAACCACTGTCTCGCCATCGGCTCGAACGGAGCCCGCACCGTGCCGCACCGTGCATGCGGACCCGGCGCAGCCGATGCCGCTCCGACGGACAGTGCGGCGACATCCGCGCCCCCACCAGACCTCACAGCTCCGTCGTCGTCGGACGCGATCACAGCCACGCAAGCCCCCTACGAAACGGAACCACGCCATGAGCCAGCCCAGCACGATCCGCCTGGAGCGGACGACCCCGCGGACCGCCAGGATCACGTTCGCGAATCCCCCCGCGAACCTGGTGATTCCCGAGTCCGTCGTGACGCTGCACAAGATCGTCAGGGAGCTCGAGAACGACCCGGACATCCAGGTCGTCGTCTTCACCAGCGACCTCCCCGACTTCTTCGTCAACCATTACGACGGCGCCGCAGCCGCCGACCTCCCCCAGCCCGAGCACGAGGACGACAACCCGGTCTGGACCGACATGGTCCTCCGGCTGACCAAAGCTCCGTTCATCAGCATCGCGGCCATCCGGGGCCGCACCCGCGGCGCGGGCAACGAGCTCGCCCTCGCCTGCGACCTGCGCTACGCCAGCCGCGAGAAGGCGGTCTTCGGCCAGCCCGAGGTCGGCATCGGCATCGTCCCCGGCGGAGGCGGCGGCGAGCGGCTCCCTCGCTCCATCGGCCGCGACCGCGCACTGGAGGCGATCCTGACCAGTGCCGACTACGACGCCGACCTGGCCGAGCGCTGGGGATGGGTCACCCGGACCCTGCCCGACGCGGAACTCGACGCCTTCATCGACGCGACGGTCGCCCGCCTCGCCTCCTTCGACCGGCAGGCACTGGCGACCGCGAAGGCCCAGGTCAACCGGGCGACACTGCCGCCGGACGCTCACCTGGTCGCCGCCTTCGGCGAGTTCGCGGCCACACTGACGCAGCCGGGATTCGCCGCGCGTGCGGTCGGGCTCGGCGCGCTGGCCGCCGAGAAGGGCCTCGACGTCGAGTACGAGCTGGGCGAGTACATCGGCCGCGTCAACGAGATCCTCTGATCACCTCCTGCCGCCGCACGACCCGCCCCGGCTCCTGACAGGGACCCCAGTCGGCGGCGCGGCACCCTGGTGGGTTCCGGCCCCGACCCACCAGGTTCCCAGCGGTGGTCGGGCGTGCCCCGACGGCAGCCCGGCCCCCCACGGAGCGGCCGCCATCGCGAAACCGTGCACGGCGGCTTCGTCGGGCCCTGAGCTCCTCTCCTCGGCTGCACGAACTGCCACACTTCACCACCAGGCAATTCCGCCAGCCAGGACATCCCCCCTTCCCTACGCGTCCGCCCACCCGAGCCGGGCGCCACCCCACTGATCCTCACCCACGAGGGGCCGGGCTCCCTCGGCGGATTCCCGCACACGCTCGCCCCCCTGAGCGACCCGCATGCACGGCGACAACCCGCTGCCCGTTCGACAGTTCCAGCAAGGCACAGGCGCTTCCGCCTCGCAGCACCATGGCCAAAGGCCCCTCCGCATCATGCCGAGCCACGACAGCCCGAACCCATCCGCGCGGACGCAGCACGTGACCGCACCCACGCCGCCTGACAAGAGCGCCCGGCGCCCGAGGGATTCGCCTTCCTCAGGCGCTTCGGCGTACGTACGGCACTCTCCCCAGTGAGTGCGTCCTCGGTCGCGCCACTGCCCGCCGCCTTCACCACGACGGCCTTGATCGCCTCGACGCGGGACTCGTGCGGTACGCCGATCACGGCGACCAGCGAGGTAGGTGTCGGGTCGCGCGGGATCGGCCGCGAACAGGTCGCGGCCGATGAGCGCGTTGTCGTACACGTTGCGGTGCCGCAGCTCAGTGCCCTTGGGACGGCCGGTCGTGCCGGAGGTGTAGAGGACCACGGCGGTGTCGTCCTCGTCTCGCTCGACCGTCCGGAACGTCACGGGCCGCTCGGCGACGGCCGCGGCGCAGGTCTCCGGGGTCCCGTCGCCGACCCCCTCCCCGCCCGGGGCTGCGGCGCCGCTCTCGATCAGGAAGAACTCGGTGCAGCCCTCGAACGCGAAGTACGCCTTCGCGTCGGAGTCGGCGAGGTGGTAGGCGACCTCGTGGGACTTCAGCAGCACGTTCAGCGGCACGACCACGGCGCCTGCGGGGAAGGTTGGGGCAGGACAGCGCGACCTTGTCGCCCGGCTGGATCCCGCGCGAGACGAGCAGGTTCGCGACACGGTTGGCGGCGGCGTCGAGGGCGGCGGACGTGACGTGGTCATCACTGAAGACGATTGCGTGCCGCTCCGGATGTCGTGACGCAGTGTCCGTCAGCCGTCGTGACACGTTGCGGCTCGGGCTGAGCATCATCGCTCTCCTGGTTCTCCGGGTGCGGGTGGCCGATCCGGGCGAAGACCTGAGGCGGTGCGAAGCCCTCCGCTTCCTGGACCGGCGGGCGGCGGCCTGGGCGGTGGTGAGATCGTCTCCGCTCGGGCCCATGACGTGCCGTCCGGTGGGCGGTCCGCTCCCCGGCGTTGCGCCGAACGCCGCGTGGTGTCCGCGGTGGCGACGGTGCCGCTGCGGCGCACCCGCCCCGGGACGAGGTGCGGTGGTGTCCCGGGCGCGGCGGATCGGCCGCAAAGTCGTCTGACGATCGTAATATTACATGCGTCAGACCATAGATTAGGATGGGATGCAAGGCAATGGCCCGGCTGAGTTGATGGAGGACCCGGTGGCGCGCTACACCAAGGAGCACAAGCAGGTGACCCGGCAACGGATCATCGAGCGGGCCGGCCACCGGTTCAAGCAGGACGGCATAGACGGCTCCGGCATCTCCACCCTGATGTCGGACGCCGGGCTCACCAACGGAGCCTTCTACGCCCACTTCGAGTCCAAGGACGACCTCGTCGCCAACGTCGTCGCCGAACAGCTGCGTACGCAGGTGAAGCAGTACGGCACGCTGCGGCCCGGCCGCGAGGGACTCGAGGATTTCGTTCGCGAGTATCTGTCACCCGAGCACCGGGACAACCCCGGCGACGGATGCCCCTCCGCAGCCCTGCTCGACGAAATCGGCCCGTGCGGTGACGGGACCAAGGACGCCTACACCGACGGCGCCAGGGGCATCGTGGAAGAACTCGCTGCCCGCCTGGCACCCGAGGATCCGCAGTCCGCCCGCGGTCAGGCCATCGGGCTCTTCACCATGGCGGTGGGAACGTTGCAGCTGTCCCGCGCCCTCTCCGACCGGAAGTTCTCCGACGAGGTCCTTGAGCAGGGAATCAAGAACGCCCTCACCTTCATGCGCTGAGGGGGACGGTCAATCCCCGGACCTGACCGCCTGCCCCTGCCGCGCCCTGCGTGATGAGGTTGCGTCCGCACGCGAAAGCGATTCCATGCACGCCGACAATGCGGCCAGCGGGACGGATCCAGGCCGCCTCACCACGCATCTGGAGCTCGCCCGACCCACCCCCTGCCCCGAGCAGCCAGCACCGGCTCAGCCCCCTGGAGGCTCCCGCCGCGTCACTGAGGGGCGTCCACCACGTCGTTCTCCGCATCGCCGTCCCGCACGACGACCACCTCGCCGGCGCCGCATGGCCGGGAAACGGCCAGGTCAGTGATGCCGGACAGACGCCTCAAGTCGCCCGCCCACCGGGCGTCACGACTCTGAGGCAACGTCCTCGGTTTGAGCGCCGACCGGACCGCGGACCTACGGCCGTTCGAGGAACTCGAGAGCGGTCGACACGAACTGCTCATGGAACTGGAAGATGCCGCCGTGGCCGGCGTCGGGGTAGATCACCAGCTCAGAGTTCGGCAGTCGCCGGGCCAAGTCAGCCGAGTTCTGCGTCGGGACCATCCTGTCGTCGTCACCGTTGGCGACGAGCACGGGCTGCTGGATCACGGAGAGATCCTGCGGACGTGCCAGCCCCCAGCGGTGGATGGCCTTGAGCTGAGAGAGGTAGGAGACGAGGGAGATCGCCTTGCCCCGGCCCTTCGTGCGCTCCTTCAGACGAGCCAGGAACTCCTTGCCGGCCCGACGCCCGTTCGAGGTGCGGGTGAAGAAGAGGAACTGCTTCGGATCCTGAAGGGTGAACAGCGCTCGGAGCGTGTCGAAGTGGGAGATCCGGGTCACGTTCTTGATGCCCTCACCGCCGGCAGGACCGGTGCCCGCAAGGATCAGTCTGCGGATGAGTTGAGGGTCGGTCTGCGCGATCACCTGGGCGATCATGCCGCCCATCGAGAAACCGAGGATGTCCACCTGCTGGAGTCCGAGCGCCCGGATGAAGGTGATGGCGTCCTTGGCCATCTCCTCGATGGTCTGCGGCGTCGAACCTGTAGAGGCGCCGACGCCCCTGCTGTCGAACGTAATCACCCGGCGTCTGGCGGCGATGCCGTCGACGACCCGGGGGTCCCAGTTGTCGAGCACTGCGGCGAGGTGGGTGAGGAAGACCACCGGGACATCGGACCGGGGACCGAGCTCACGGTAGGCGAAGGTCACTCCGCCGGCGGTGACGGTGCGGGTCGGTGCGTTCTTGTACGACGTCACCACGTCGCCTCGTACTTCATGTGCGTCGTTCACGGTCGTGCCCTTCGATGTGAGGGTTGGCGCCGGTGTGCGCCGCCCCCTTCTTCCTTGCAGGGTGGGCGCAGGGCGGTAACCCGGTCTCCCGACTGCGGCTGCAGTCGGCGGCCAGAGGCCTCGGCGGGGCCGCTCTGGGTCAGATCCCTGAGGTTCCCGCGACCTTTAAAGTATGACCGTAATCCCATGAGGGGGCAAGAGGGGAAGCGGAACGAGATGGGATAGCGACAGGGATCGCGGGTTCCGCCGAACGTCGGGATGCAGGCCATGCCCTGCCACCAGAACAGGACGGGGCCGTACGAACCAGGACCCGCGCCTGGCTGTCCGGGTCTGTCGCCTGCACGAGGCGGCAGACCCGTACTTCCAAGCCGTGGTCCGTACGCTACGCCGCACTCTCGACGCCCAGGACGTCGTAGAGGTGCTGGCCATGGGCCCAGAGCTTCAACTCCCGACGCTTCACGAGAAGGAGCGCCTGCCTGCGGGCGAAGTCCGTCGCCGGCTGCGTGAAGCCGTTCAGTGCGATCATGATGGGCACGTCCGCTCCATGATGCGGGCGGGCTGTTCCGTTGAACTGCTGCACGTGACCGGAGCCGATGGGGCTGGAGTACTGCTTGCACTGCAGGATCACCAGGCGGTCGTCGCCGTCCCAGGCGGTGACGTCTGCGCCGAGATCGCCGGCACGTCCACCCGCCTCGGCTGACGGAACCCGTCGCGCGCCAGGAGGTCGGCGCACGCCTGCTCGAACCCCGACGCGCTCATCGAGGCAAGCTGCTTCACCTTGAAGGTCAGCACCTCCGGCTCGTCAACGGTCTCGGCCTCGTCCACGTACCGGTAGGCACCCGCTCCGGACAGGCCGGAGAAAAGGCCGGAGAGAAGCAGGAGCAACGCCAGGCCGCCGACAACGGTGAGGGCGTTCCACCATGGATGACAAAACGCTCTTTCAGGGCGGCCTGCTCGACGACTTCGCCCCCGGGACAGGACCAGTGAACGAGGGGACAGCAGCCAAGCAAGGAGATCTCCTCAGACGGCTGCGGCAGCGAGTGCCTCGAACTCTTCGTCCGCGAGCGGGATCAGCGCAGCGCCGGTGTTCTCTTCCAGGTGAGCTGTACTCGACGTGCCGGGAATCGGCAGCATCACCGGAGAGCGCCGCAGCAGCCAGGCCAGGGCAAGCTGTGAAGGCGACGCACCGTGCTCCCTGGACGCGGCGTCCAGCGGGCCGCCCGGACGTGCGAGTTCGCCGGTGGCGATCGGGAACCACGGGATGAACGCGATGTTCTCGGCCTCGGCGTACTCCAATACGTCCTCGGCCGAGCGGTTGGCCAGGTTGTACAGGTTCTGCACGGAGACGATCTCGGCGTAGCTGCGGGCCTCCTTGATCTGCTCGACGGTCACCTCGGACAGGCCGATGTGACGGATCTTGCCCTCCTGCTGAAGCCGGGCGAGTTCGCCGATCTGCTCGGCGAGGGGGACCTTGGGGTCGACGCGGTGCAGCTGGTACAGATCGATGCGTTCGACACCGAGGTGGCGCAGGCTCAGCTCTGTCTGCTGGCGCAGGTATTCGGGGCGGCCGACCGGGGTCCAGTTGCTCGGTCCCGGCCCCTGGCGGGTCTGACCCCCCTTCGTGGCGATGACGAGATCGTCGGCGTACGGACGGAGTGCTTTCCGGATCAGCTGCTCGTTGACGAATGGTCCGTAGGCGTCGGCTGTGTCGATGAAGTTGACGCCCAACTCGACCGCACGGCGCAGCACGCGGACAGCCTCGTCCGGATCGCGCGGGTCACCCCAGACACCGGGGCCGGTCAGTTGCATGGCACCGTAGCCGAGACGGTTGATCGTCAGGTCACCCCCGAGGTCGAAGGTGCCGGAGGCGTCGGCGGGACGTGCGGACTGCGTACTCACAAAGGATCCTTACTGGTCGAGGAAACGGATGGGTGACGGCGGCCGCGAAAGCTGCTCTCCGAGCCGGGTGCGGGACGTCCGTGCGAGTGCCGGAGACGGCCTCTGCGCCAGCAACTCAGCCCGTGGCGCGCGGACCTGGGAGCGGCCGAGGTTCGTACAGGTCGACGTGGCTCGCTCCCGACGCCCAGAAGAGCTCCTTCGGCTCACCCGCACGTCGGACGCTTTCATGGCTGGCGTAGGCCACGGCTGCCTCGGTGTCCGCGACCACCAGCGACGGCCGCGGCACGAGCTGTCCGGCGAAAGAGTCGTACCGGCGTCGAGAGGTGGAGATGTCTCTTTCTCGCCTTCTCGGTAACGTCCACAATGGTGCGCCGGATTCGCATGACGCAATTTAGTCTCTGTTCACTCCCAAGCCTGCCACTGCCACGAGAACCCGCAAAGAGGAGAATTCCATCCCGGGAGGGGACCAACCAGGGAGAAAAATCTCCCCCTCTCAGGATCGCCGGTCTCTGTCAGACTGCATTGACGGGCTGTGGACGCGATCCTGACCTGCGACGCATGGTCCTGGACCCAATCCGAGGCCCCTTACCTTTCAACGAATCCTGGACACACTGATCACATGGACAGCAGCGCACATCTGAAGGAGCTGGGTGAATTCCTGAGGGCCCGGCGAACCGAGCTGAGCCCGCGTACGGTAGGGCTACCGGAAAACGGAGCGCCCCGGCGGGTCGCCGGCCTGCGTCGGGACGAGGTCGCCCGCATGGCAGGACTCAGCAGCGGTCAGTACAGCCGACTGGAGCAGGGGCGCGCCCCCGTGTCCGTGAGCGTGCTCGCGGCACTGGTCCGGGCCCTGCATCTGGACGACGCGCAACGTGATCACCTGTTCGAGCTTGCAGGCGAGTTCACGGTCGAAGTCTGCCGCAGGCCCGAGCAGAAAGTCCCGTCACACGTCAGACAGACACTCGACGACTTTCGTTCCACCCCGGCTTTCGTCCTGGGCCGGTACATGGACATCCTCGCCTGGAACTCCCTGGCCGCCTCGCTCGTCACCGACTTCTCCCGGACACCGGGGAGATCGCCGTCCTGCGCGTGGACACCGCCCAGCCCTCCGACGACCCCGAC
>NZ_JBEYFC010000235.1:0-13249 GCF_040634175.1 Streptomyces sp. NPDC007162 | reverse complement strand
TGCTTTTGAGCAGTACGCACGGGTCTGAGAGCCGGACACGATGAGCGCCCCGCACCCTCCGAAAGTGGCTGGAATCGATTCAACGGTTCCCGCGCGAGTTCACTGCCCGGGGCCGGTGCACCGCCGCCCGAGATCGCGAACTCACACATCGGCATGACCGTGCTTGACCGGGCAGCCGTCCGGTCACCCGTGGTGGTGCTCACCGTGATCAAAACCTTCCGGCGATGTGCGTGAGAGCGCTCATCAGGGCGTCCCGATGTTCCTGGGGCAGGTCGCCAAGCACGGCTTCATCAACAGACGCCGCGCTCTTACTGATGAAGTCGACCAGCTCGGCACCCTCCTGCGTGAGCTGGAGGACCTTGCGGCGCCGGTTGTCCGGAGCGGTAAGGCGGGTGAGCTGGCCGCGTTCCTCGAGGCCACGGAGGAGGGGGGTGAGGGTGGCCAGGTCGATACCTGTCAGATCGCCCATCTGGGATTGGGTGAGGCCGGGGTTCTCGCGCAGGGTGAGCAGGACCGCGCCCTGGGCCGGAGTGAGTGCTCCGTAGAGGCGGTGCCACTCGGCCGTGTAGACCCTCAGCGCCCGCCTGAGCACGTAGAGCGGCGATTCGGCAAGGACCCGGGGAATTCTGAGCTCGCTGTTCATGACGTCGTTCGCCTCCATGAGCGTGACCGTGGTTTGCGTTCCTAGCGCAGCAGTGTATCTTCGTGTACGAAACTTCGTGTACGAAAGGTTGCTCTCATGCGGTTGATCGTGGGTATGACCGGGGCAACGGGCGCGATCTTGGGGATCCGGCTGCTGGAGGAGTTGCGCACCCAGCCGGACGTGGAGACACACCTGGTGATGAGCCAGTGGGCCCGGGCGACTATCGAGCTGGAGACCGGCTGGTCGGGCCGGGAAGTCGCCGAACTCGCCGATGTGGTGCACGGCCCGCGGGACCAGGCCGCATCCATTTCCAGCGGCTCGTTCCGGACTGACGGCATGGTGATCCTGCCGTGCAGCGCCAAGACCCTGGCCGCCATCCGGGCCGGCTACGGCAGCGACCTCGTCTCGCGCGCCGCGGACGTGGTCTTGAAGGAGCAGCGCCGCCTAGTGCTGGGAGTGCGCGAGACGCCGCTGTCGGCGATTCATCTGGAGAACATGCTCGCCATGGCACGCATGGGCGTCACGATCCTGCCGCCCATGCCGGCCTTCTACAACAAGCCCGAAACGGTCGACGACATCGTGGATCACCTCGTCGCGAGGGTGATGGACCAGTTCGGGCTGGACAGCGGGAGGGCTGTGCGCTGGGACGGCCCGGCCACTGCGCGCGGCAACGGTCGGCGCACCGCTCCGCGAGTTCCCGGCACCCCCCTGGGCACGGCCAAAGCTGTCGGTTGACGTTGGCAAACCCAGTCACCCACTGATCGGCCTTCACGGGCGGACGGTATCTACCAGAAAGGACACATACACCGTCATGACATATCTGAAGGATCTGCGCGAATACCTGGATGCTCTGGACAAGCTCGGAGATCTCCGGGTCATCGACCGGGAGGTCGATCCCCACCTCGAGGTCGGCGCCATCATCCGCCGCGTGTATGAGACCAAGGCGCCGGCGCCGCTGTTCAACAACCTGAAGGGCTCTGATCCCGGTTACCGACTTTTCGGCGCCCCCGGCGGTCTGAGTTCGGCACCGGGTCAACCGCTGGCCCGCATCGCGCTCTCGATCGGCCTGGAACCCGACGCGGATGCCCGGAAGGTCATCGACACTCTGGCGGAGGCCCGGACCCGCAAGCCCATCGATCCGGTCCTGGTCGGAACCGGACCGGTGAAGCAGAACATCCTGCTCGGCGACGACGCCTCACTCGACCGCTTCCCCACCCCGTTGCTCCACGACGGCGATGGCGGCCCCTACGTGAACACCTGGGGCACCATCGTCGCCCGCACCCCTGACGGGAAGTTCACCAACTGGTCGATCGCCCGAATCATGATGATCGACGGAAAGACCATGACCGGCCTCGTACTGCCCGGGCAGCACATCAATCACGTATGGCAACAGTGGGTCGACATTGGACAGCCGATGCCGTTCGCCCTGGTCCAGGGCGGCCCGCCGGTCCTGCCGATCATCTCGGGCATGCCGCTGGCCACGGGAGTGGAAGAAGGCGGCTACATCGGCGGCCTGCTCGGCGAGCCCATCGAGTTGGTCCAGTGCGAGACCGTGGACCTCCAGGTCCCGGCCACCGCGGAGATCGTGATCGAGGGGCACCTGTCGATCGAGCGCACCGCTGTCGAGGGTCCGATGGGCGAGTTCGCCGGCTACGTCCCCAGCCACACGACCATGTGTCCGGTTTACAGCATCGAAGCCATCACTCACCGCGACGACCCGATCTGGCCGACCTGTGTCGAGGGTGAGCCGGTGGACGAATTCCACACCGTCACCGGACTCTCAGCGGCCGCGGAGGGGCTTGCCGCACTGCGCGCCGCCGGACTGCCCGTCACCACCGCCTGGATGCCATTCGAAGCCGCAACTCACCTCATGGTCGTCAGTGTCGCACCGGACTGGCGCAAGCAGCTGCCTGGGGTCAGCACCGGCGAGCTGACCCAGCGCATCCACGACGTGATCTACGCCCAGCGCTTCACCGTCACCGTCCCGCGCCTCGTCGTGCTCGATGACGACGTGGACACCTCAAATGTCGCCGAGTTGATGTGGGCCCTGGCCACCCGTGTCCACCCCACCAAGCGGCGCATTCTGCAGACCGCAAACATTCTTCCGCTGCTGGCCTGCTACACCCCCGAGGAACGGCACGCCGCCAGCGCCGAGCACGTCACCTACGACGCGCTGTTCCCTGCCATCGACGAAGGCCGCGAGCCGCGCGCTTCCTTCCAGTACAACTACCCCGCCGAAATCCAGGAACGAGTCATCGCTCACTGGAACGACTGACAGATCCCTCCACCCACGACTCCTGACCGCCCGACCGCTTCCCAGAGTGATCCGCCGCAGCGCTGTTGGCGGACCGCTGTGCGGTTTCACGCCAGATACCAGTTCGAAAGGAATGCCATGCCGATTTACCAGTGCCATGTGCCGGCCGGATCGCTCAACACCGAGCTTCGTGCCGACCTGGCGGAAGCAATCACGACCGTGCACACCTCGGTGACGGGCGCGCCCCGGGGATTCGTCAACGTCGTGTTCACTGAATACGAGCCGTCGACGTTCTTCACCGCCGGTAAGCCCAGGGAGGCGTCATATATCAGTGGAACGATCCGGGCCGGCCGGGATCGGGCGGCGCGAGCCGAACTTCTGACCCGGCTGTCCGAAGCATGGACCGCGATCACCGGCCAGGACGCCCGAAGCCTGCTGCTCGGCCTCAACGAGGCCGACCCCACGTCCTTGATGGAGGCTGGGCTGATCATGCCCGCGCCTGGTGAAGAGGCGGCCTGGATGCATCGCCACAAGCAGGTTCTCGGAGACGTGCTGTCGGCCGACTAACAGCATCGGGTGGAGCCCGCCTCGCACAGGGCGGGCTCTCCCGCGGACCAGCTGATCAGCACCTCCCGCACGCCGGGGGAACCTCACATTCGACGGCGTTGACGTCGCCCGCCACCCACGCGGAGGCTTCGAGTATCCGGGCGACCACCTGCCGTCCGTACGGGGTGAGCCATTGGATGGCCGCGCCGATGGGACACCACGTCCACATTCCGAGGCCATCACCGAGCAGTTGTCCAGCCGCGACCGCTTTCGCCGCCCGCGCCAGGGCGTACGGCCGTCCCCGCGCCGCAGCCTTCACCGCCCGCCACAGCGGGCCGGGCACGCTGTTGACCCCAGGGATTGTTCGCCCAGCCGCAGCCATAGCCGCCCGGTGGCCCCCGAGCGGCCTGCCTACCCCAGCCGACAGGGCATTACAGACATCAAGTCACGTACCGCCCTCTGAGGAGGGCGTGGACGGTCCAGCCGCCCTCACGGTTGGGTCCGGCGGTGACCTCGCCCCGGTACAGGGTGGCGCGTTCGCGCATACCGACCAGACCCCGGCCGCTGCCCGTCCCGCCACGGCGTGCGTGGGCACGGGGCGGGCCGGTGTCCTCCACGGTGATGCGTACGACGCCGGGGTCGGCGGCGACGGAGACGTAGACCGAGGTGTCGGAGGCGGCGTACTTGACCGTGTTGGTCAGGGCCTCCTGGATGATGCGGTAGGCGGACAACTGGAGTCCAGGGGCCAGGCTGGTGAGGTCGCCGTGCGCGTACAGGGCGATGGTGGGGCCGGCGGCGCGGACCCGGTCGAGCAGGGCGTCGAGGTCGGCGAGGCCGGGTTGCGGGGCGAGAGGGGCCTCGTGCGGCCGGTCGTTGTCGTCACCGATGACGGCGAGGAGCCGGCGCAGTTCGGCCAGGGCGTCGCGGCCGCTGGCGCTGATGATGCGCAGCGTCTGGGCGCCGCGTTCGGGCTTGGTCTCGGCGAGGGGGGCGGCGCCGTCGGCGAGGCTGACGATGACGGCGAGGGTGTGGCCGAGGATGTCGTGCATCTCGCGGGAGACGCGGGCGCGTTCCTGTGCGGTGGCGAGACGGGCCTGCTGGTCGCGTTGTTTCTTCAGGGTGTCGATGTAGGCGTAGGCCAGCCGCAGGAGCAGCCCGAGTGCCGCGAACGCCGTCACGGCGACCATCACCATCAAGGTCACGGGCTCCGGGCGTGTGACGTACTCCAGTTGTTGGCCGCGCCAGAAGAAGTAGGCCCAAGCGAGGAGTTGTACGAGAGTGACGCCGGTGGCGACCGCGAGTTGGCGTGGGGAGCAGTGACGGCCGACATTGAAGAGGGCGACCACCCGGGCGAATTCGGCGCCGGTCAGTACGCCCAGAGGAAGAGACACGATGGAAACGGCCGTGGTGAGGGCGAAGACCAGCAGGGGGCGTCGTTCGCGCCACAGCAGCGGGATGCAGAAGGCGAGGATGATCGGCAGCTGGGGGTCGCTGACGTTGTGGGGGTTGGTGTAGGCGTCGCTGCCGACCGCGAGGCAGAACACCGGGACCCCCCACCGCCGGATCCAGGGACGGGCCTGGTCGGCCCGCCGCCACGAGGCGAGCCGGGAGATGACTGAGGCGATCACCCGCTGCTCGGGATCGTTCGTCAGGGCCTGGAGGAACTGGCGCTCGTCCGGGCGTGGGCCGGGAGCGGGGGCGCTGAGTGCGGTCACGAGGTCGGCCCTTCGCGAAGTCGGGCCGCCCGCCGGCCCCGGGGGGATCGGGCCGGCGGGCGGGGCAGGGGAGACGGCTGATGAAAGTCGGCCGCTACGTCAGCAGCCGTGCGGAAGCCGGTACTGCGGCTCGCCTCGTCAACTCCTGCGGAGCGGGTTCTTCAGCAGTTTCCTGCGTGCGGGTGCATCCGACTCCGTCGAGTCGGTAGGGGCGGTGGTGTCGCCGCCCCGTGCGAGGCGCTGCTTGAGCCTGGACAGTCCTCGTGCCTTCCCGGCAGGTGTTGGCGTGTCCGTGTCGTGGGAGCCCTGGCCGTCGGTGAAGGTGTGGGAGACGCTCTGACCGTTCGTGCCGGCGTGGGCCCCGGCGGTGATACCGGCGGGTACGGGTTCGCGCGCGGCGACCGTCTGCTCGGCTTCGAGCGAGTGGCGCAGCTTCTCGCCCTCGACATCCACGTTCGGCAGGACGCGGTCCAGCCACTTCGGCAGGGCCCAGGAGCGGTGGGCGAGCAGGGCCATCACCGCGGGGACGATGGTCATCCGGACGACGAAGGCGTCGATGAACACGGCGGTGGCGAGCCCGAGGCCAATCGACTTGATCAGCACCTCGTCGTCGAGGAGGAATCCGGAGAAGACGGAGACCATGATGACCGCGGCGGCGGTGACCACCCGGCCGCTGTGCCGGAACCCCTGCACGATGGCCTGCGTCGGTTTGGCGCCGTGGACGTACTCCTCTCGCATCCGGGAGACGAGGAAGACCTCGTAGTCCATGGCGAGTCCGAACACCACGCCGATCAGTACGATGGGCAGCAGGCTGACGATGGGTCCGGTCTGGTTGACGCCGAAGAGGTCCTTCAGCCAGCCCCACTGGAAGACCGCGACCAGGACACCGAGGGTCGAGACCACGCTGAGCAGGAAGCCGAGGGCGGCCTTGAGCGGGATCACGATCGACCGGAAGACCAGCAGGAGCAGGATCAGGGCCAGGCCCACGACGATGGCCAGGTAGGGCACGAGGGCGTCGGAGAGCGTGGTGCTGACGTCGATGTTGACGGCGGTCAGGCCGGTGACCATCAGTTCGGCGCCGGTGTCCTGGTGCAGGGCGGCGCCGTGGCCGCGGATCTCGTTGACCAGGTTCTTGGTGGCCTCGCTGGTGGGGGCGCTCTTGGGGACGGCACCGAGCAGGGCCACGTCGCCGGCCTGGTTGAAGGAGGCGGGACGGACCGTGGCGACATCGTCCAGCTTGCTCAGCATGGTGTACGCGTCCTGGGCGGCGGCCTTGGGACTGTCGCTGTTGCGGGCGTCGACGACCACGGTGAGCGGTCCGTTGAAGCCCGGCCCGAAGCCCTTGCTGAGAGTGTCGTAGGCGATGCGCTGGGTGCTGCCGGGGGGCTTTCCGGAGTCGTCGTTCAGGGCCATCTGCAGGGACATCGCGGGGATGGCCAGCACGGCCAGGCCGGCCACCGAGACGGCGAGCACCTTGACCGGGTTGCGGGTGACGAACCTCGCCCAGCGCACGCCCATCGGCTCGCCCTCGCCGCGTTGCAGCGCCTTCATACGGCGGGTCAGCATCTTGCCCTTCATGATCCGCATACCGGCGAAGCCGAGGACGGCGGGCAGTAGGGTCAGCGCGATGATCACGGCGACGGCGACGGCGAAGGCGGAGGCCAGGCCCATGGCGGTGAGCGTGGCGATGCCGATGACGCTCAGGCCGCTCAGCGCGACGATCACGGTCAGACCGGCGAAGACGACCGCGGATCCGGCGGTGCCCACGGCACGTCCGCAGGCTTCCTCGGGTTCGTGGCCGTCGCGGATCTCGTTGCGGTAGCGGGAGACGATGAATAGGGCGTAGTCGATGGCGACGGCCAGGCCCAGCATCAGTGCCAGGGTCGTGGAGGACGAGGCCAGGTCGAAGAAATGCGTGGCGAGCGTGACCGACAGGACGGCCGCGGCCACCCCGAGGATCGCGGTGAGCAGGGGCAGTCCGGCCGCGATCAGTGAGCCGAAGGTGATCACCAGGACGACGGCGGCGACCCCGACGCCGATCAGCTCGGCCGCCTTGTTCGCGGCCTTGGCCTTGACGGCATTGCCGCCCAGACTCACCTTCAGGCCGGCCTTCTCGCCCTGGGCGACGACGTCGGTCTGGACGGCGTGGGCCGCGCCGCTGACGTCGGCCTGGGCGACCTGGTAGGACACCTGGGCGTAGGCGATGGTGCCGGACCTGCTGACCAGGCCGCTGGTGAAGGGATCGGTGACGCCCGACACCTGCGGCGACTTCTCCAGCTTCGCCACCAGGGACTCGACCTCCGCCTTGTTGGCGGCGGAGGTGAGCTTCTGCCCGCTGGGCGCCTCGAACACCACGCGCGCCGTGGCGCCGTCGGCGGAGGCCTGCGGGAACTCCTTCCGCAGCAGGTCGATCGCCCTCTGCGATTGCGTGCCCGGAACGCTCAGGGCCCCCGCGGATGTGCCGGGCGCACTCATGGCGCCGATGCCGATGGCGGCCAGGACGGCGACCCACAGCATCACGACGACGCGTCGTCGCCGGAACGCCAGACGGCCGAGCCGATAGAGGAAGGTGGCCACGGATTACTCCCACCAGGAGAAGAGATCATTTGGGTGAGCTGGGCCTGACTGACCCGCGATCTCAACCTAGGAGCGGTATCGGGCAACCACCCCGTACGGCGGAACCGAATCCGGCGGGGCCCGTTAGTACCGCAGTACTACTCCCCGCCCTCCTCGCAGCTCATTGGCAGGCGATGCCCCGATCGAAGAGAGGTGGTGATCAGCATGGCACTGTCGATGGCGAGCAGGTGCGGTTCGGTCTCGGGGATGTCCTTGGGTCGGCCGGGGCCGTGAGCCGATGGCGTTTCCTCACGGGGTGCTGCCTCCGGTCGCGTGTTCTGCTCCTGGTGAGATCCCGGACCGTCTGTCCCCACGGGGAGCGCCGTATCGCCTGCCACCGGAGGAATGGCTCGGCGAATCGCCACTTCCGTGGCCGAGGCCGCACCGGAAGACGCAGACGTGACGTGGGACGGGCCATCCTGGCGTCCGTGAGACGAATGATGGCGAAGCCTGCTCCGGGGCCAACGCCCAGGCGTCCGATCCCGTCTCTCACGGTCGACGTTCAGCCGCAACCCAGCCCGAGCATCAGTCCTCGGCGGACCGTTCACGACACAAGCAGCGGGCTGAGCGCGAAGACCTGACGAAAGCCAAGGGTGCGCCGTGAAGGGCGAGTTGTTCGAGGGGCGGTGAAAGGACGCCACCGCCGCCCTGTCGCAACAAAGCGGTTGAAGCTGAGGGCAGCCCCACCCGGGAGGTGCCGGGAAGGGTGGCAAGCGGCCCTGACAAAGCCGGGACGTATCAGCACTGCCAGATGGTGCGGGTCCGGCAAGCGAGACGGGTTGCGTCCAGGGAAGTGGTGTGCGGGTTCGACCTGATCCGGGGGTTTACTCCGGTGTCGGGATGATGCCCGCATAGATGAACGGCTACCGGCTGATCTTCGAGGTGTCGAACCCCCGGGGAGCGCCGCGATTCGCCGGTAGACCACGGCTTCCGTGGTGAGCGGCCCGGTCGTCGTCAAGCAGGACGCGGTCGGCCGTGTTGAACCAGCCGTCGGTCAACTCGGCTTCGGCCCGGCATCGGTACCTACGGAACTTCGCAGCAACGCGTCCAGTCGGCAGGGGGACACCCGGCGCGCTTGGTCAGACTCTGCATGGACACCTCTGCTCCTGGAGAGGGCCTACGCAAGCCCGGCAGCCATGTCGACGATCCGTTCGTAGAAGAACTCGTGCTTGAGGAAGGAGACGTCGTACTCGTGGCCTGGATAAGGCGGGATCAGCTGAGCTGCCTGGATCAGCCGCCAGCCGTCCCGTAGCGCCGCCACCCCCGACTCGTACGGCGGTTCGTCGCTGTCGCCCGTGGTGGGTGAGGTGCGGCCGGTGCCGTCGTACATCGACCAGCCGACGACGTGGGAGTCCAGGGCAGAGTTGGCCAGGTACAGCACCAGCACCTGCTGCCGCAGCGCCGGGGCGGGCCCTGCCTGCGGGGACTTGGCGGGGAACATGGGTTGGCTCGTCATACCGCGCCCTCCTGCGGGCGGTTGGAGACCCTGGTCACCCAGTAGTCGATGTCGAAGGAGTCGTCGCCGGTCAGCGCCCGCCACAGCAGGACGCGGTTGTACCGCTCCAGACGTCCCGTGGCCGGCTCGTACCAGGGGAACGTCACGTCCAGTTCGCGGGTCACCTGCGGATCGTCCAGGTCCGAGGTGTCCCACAGGAGCTGCTGACGGACCGTCGGGTTGAAGCGGATCTTGAACATGTAGCGGACCGTGTCGCTGTCGTTGCGCCGGCCGGCGTGCCAGAGTCCGTGGTGCAGAAACACCACCGTGCCGGCCGGGCAGACCAGCCGGCTCTGGCCGCGCAGGTTCTGGTAGCGGCCGGTGTCGGACTCGTTGACGCGGCGCAGATGGCTTCCCGGCACGCTGAGGGTGCCGCCCATCTCCAGCGTCACCGCCTGTGGGTAGTACATCAACTGCACGTCGAAGGCGTCCGGCCGGACGTCGATGACGGCGTCCCCGTGCAGCGGCTGTGCGTCCCCGCCCCGCGGCTCGCGGACGTGGACGAAGTGGTGGTCCACCGTCGGCTCCCGGCCCACCAGGCTGCGCAGGGCCCCCGCCACCCGCGGGACGTCCAGCAACCTGCGGACGAACGAACCCGCCGCGTACGCCTCGGACAGCGGCGTCCCGTACGGCACCGGCGGCACTCCGTCCGCCAGCACCGCCAGAGCCTCGGCGTTCATCTCCGCCGGGACCACGGCGTCCAGGCGCAGCGAGCCGTGCGCCACGAAGCGCGCCATCTCGACCGAGCTGAGCAGTTCCTGCCTCTTCTCCATGACTGCAACGCTAGGCACCGCCCGCCGCACGCCGCGTTGGCCATGTTCACCCTCCACTGGTCGATTCTCACCACGAGGACCAGCAGGGCCGGGGCCGACGACCCCGTGGTAGAACACGTACCCATGCACACGGCTCTCGTCCATCTCGACGAGCCTCCCGCTCTCGCCGCCGTCGGCATCGGCGTGCACGGCCCCGCCGGGCAGGTGGACGAGTTTCTGCTGCCTGACCTGTGGCAGCTCCATCTCTACGGCTACGAGGCCGACCTGACGGTGAACGGCACCCCGCACCTGATCCGCCCTGGCAGGGTCAGCCTCGTTCCGCCGGGTACGGAGGTCCGCTATCGCTACCGGGGCCGCTCCAAGCACCTCTACGTCCACCTGCGCCTGAGCTTGGCCGGGCCGCCCCGAAGCATCCCGGTGATCCAGGACGCAGGGCCGGAACTGCCGCTGCTCACAGCGCAGTTGCGGCAGGCGCTGGCGGTCTGGCCGAACACGGCGGCGCGGGCGGCGGCCGAGGTGTGGGCCGCCCTGTGGCGGGTCGCTCAGCTCGCCCCACCGACGACGCGGGACACACAGGCCGCCGCCCACCCCGCCGTCGCGGCGGCGGTGGCACTGATCGAGACCCGGCTGGCCGAGCCGCTGACCGTGCCCGAGATCGCGAAGGCGGCGGGCGTCTCGCACAACCACCTGACCCGGCTGTTCCGCGCCGCCACCGGGGAAACGGTCGTCGGCTACATCCGAGCCCGGCGCATGCAGCGGGCGCGCCACTTCCTGCGCGCCACCACGCTGACCATCCCCGCCGTTGCGGCCTCCGTCGGGATTCCCGACCTGCAGGCGTTCAATAAGGCCTGTCGCCGGGAACTCGGGGCCGCACCGCGCAGCATCCGAGCCGCCCAGACCACGACGGACGACGCTCGGCCGGTGGCATCGCAGGGGTTCGGGTCCGTACGCGACCAGGGGGTGACAGGTTCGGAAAACTGATGCGCTTCCCGCAAGAAAGTTTCGATTCTACGGTCGCGCACAACATCCCGATCATCCGGAGGGCCGCAGATGTCCGCGCGCTAATTCGAAAGCTTCGCACCCGCAGCGGCACGCTCGCGCCCCGCTCAGTCCTCGATTCCGACGCCCCCAGGATCGGCCTCGGCGGTGCGTGGGTCTTCCGCTTCTCGCCGACACTGCGTCCGCAACCGGACGTGTTCGAGGACCTGGAGTTCGAGGACGGCTCCTGGGACCGGTTGCCCGTGCCCTCGCACTGGCAACTGCACGGCTGCGGGCGGCCCGTCTACCTCAGCACCTCCTACCAGATCCCGGTGGACCCGCCCTTCGCCCCGGACGCGAACGAGTAGAAGGAGTGGGCCACGTTCAGCACGCGGCACAGCAGGACAATCGGGTACGTCGCCTTCTCCGCATGGATCAACCGGTACAGCTCGCTCACCGGTCGTTCTCCTTCACGAAGAAGGCAGTCGCTTTTTTCAGGATCTCGATCGTCTGCTGCTGTTCACGGACCTCCTTGCGCAGCCGCTTGAGTTCCTCGCGCTCGGCGCTGGTCAGCTCACCGGACTCGTCCTCACCCCGGTCCGCCTTCGCCCGGCGGTACCAGCCGCGCAGGGACTCCGAGCTGATACCGAGTTCCCGGGCGACGGCGGTGACCGTCTTGCCCGAGGAATCGACGAGCGCGATCGCGTCCCGCTTGAACTCTTCGGTGGACCGCTTCGTGTACGTGCTTCCCACCTGGTGCTACTTCCTCTGGAACCTCAATGTGTCAGGTTCCAGTCAAAGAGTTGTCCAAATGGCGTACGGTGTCCGCCGGTTGTGATCAGGTTCCCACGAAGGCTGAATCAAGGCCGTTTCGGGAGGTTCCGGTGTCAGCACCAACCCGCAAGAGACGATGGCTCACGATCTGTGCCATCACCGCGTCCGCCGCACTCGTCACGACACCCGCGGGTGCCGCGTCCGGCGGCGGCAAGAACACTTTCGGAGCGCGCGCCCTCGCGCGACTCGCCGCCGAGCGCGAGCACTCGGTCGGCACCGTCAGCCCCAAGGTGAAGGCCGAGGACGACGACGGCGGCAACGAAGCGGACGAGATAGCCGAGGGCGCGGACCAGTACGCCGAGGCCCGCACCTCACCCGGCATCGTCGCACCCGGCGCGTACGGCGCCGCGTGGAACGCACTGACCGATCTGCCGAGCACCGGCGGCAGTTGGCGCAACATCACCGACCTGCCGTACAACTCCGACGACTCCCGCTACCGGGACATCGACTCCAACTCCAGTGGCGGCTCCGGCAATGTCACCGGCCGCATGGCCGCGATGGCCGCGGACGACGACGGTTACGTGTACGCGGGCAGCGCGGGCGGCGGCGTATGGCGGTCCGGACGGGGCGGCGGGCACTGGAAGCCCATCAGCGACAAGCTCCCGTCGCAGTCCACCGGCGCGCTCGCGCTCGACGGCGCGGGGCGGCTGTGGCTGGGCACCGGCGAGGCCACCACCAACGCGGACGCCTACCTCGGCAGCGGCGTCTACGTCCTGACCGACCCGCACCACGGCACCTTCTCCTCCCGCGCCCGGGTCGGCGGCGACGAGCTGGAGTCCACCACCATCCACGAACTCCGCTTCGGCGGCGGCAAGGTGTGGGCCGCCACCAGCGAGGGCGTGTGGAGCCACTCCACGAAGACCCTCAAGGGCGCGTGGAAGCTGGAGTTCGCCCCCAACCCGGACTACCTCCCGGGCGGTTCGCTGGCGAGCGACCCCTCGGCCGCGTACAAGAACATCGCCAACGACATCGCGATCGACCCCAAGGACCCCTCGAAGGTGATCCTCGCGGTCGGCTGGCGCAGCGGCGACGACTACAACGGCTTCTACACCAAGGGCGCCGACGGCACCTGGACCCGTATCAGCAGCGGCTTCGGAGACCTGCCGACCGACGCGGACAACGTCGGCAACGTCACCTTCGCCCGCTCCGCCGACGGCTCCCGCTACTACGCCATCGACCAGTCGCCCGAGCAGCTGAACACCAACCCGGACAGCGGCCTGGAGGGCATCTACAGCGCCGCCTCGCCGTTCGGCCCCTGGACGAGGATCGCCGACTACAAGGGCCTGGCCGCCGACGGCTCGGCGCTGACCTCCAGCTGAGGTCAGCGCCATTCTGCGGTTCGCGGGCGGCCTCCACCTGGTGAGCGGGCGCATCGTGATCGAGGCGGAACTGGAC
>NZ_JBEYFC010000234.1:0-13275 GCF_040634175.1 Streptomyces sp. NPDC007162 | reverse complement strand
TGGCCCTGCTGTTGACAGGTCTCATCATGCTGCTGTGCATGTGCTGATCCCTTTCTGTGGGGGTGCGCGGGGATGGCGGGGTGCGCGGGACAGCGGGAGCGCGGGCCGGCGGCTCAGCTCCGCAACCAGGCCGCCGTGTCCTGCGGAAGACGACCCTGGTCGTCCAACGGCGCGCTGCTCAGCAGGAGTTGGTGGTGATCGGGGAGTTCGGCGGGGACGGCGGCGAGGTTGACCACGCAGGTGGCGCCGTCGGCGCGGGTGAAGGCGAGGACGCCCTCCGGGGCGGGCAGCCAGGTCAGCGGGCCGTCACCGAAGTACGCGCGGAGGGCGATGGCACGGCGGTAGAGGGTGAGCATGGAGGCGGGGTCGTCC
This sequence comes from Streptomyces sp. NPDC007162, assembly GCF_040634175.1. Classification (NCBI taxonomy): domain Bacteria; kingdom Bacillati; phylum Actinomycetota; class Actinomycetes; order Kitasatosporales; family Streptomycetaceae; genus Streptomyces; species Streptomyces sp. NPDC007162. The sequence goes on along the minus strand of NZ_JBEYFC010000234.1, from coordinate 12,903 downwards.
TGCTGGCGGTCGACGGCGTACGACGCCCAGCCGGCCGGCTGCGGCAGCCACGGCTCCTCGCGGGAACCGAAGCCCGCGTTCGGCTCCCCGGCCGCCCAGGGCAGCGGCACCCGGCAGCCGTCCCGGCCGGGATCGGTGCCACCGGAGCGGAAGTACATCGGATCCTGGATGCGGTCCACCGGGATCTCGGCCTCCGGCAGCCCCAGCTCCTCTCCCTGGTAGACGTAGACCGCGCCGGGCAGCGCCAGCGAGAGCAGGGCGGCGGCGCGGGCCCGGCGGGTTCCGAGGGCAAGGTCCGTGGGGGTGCCGAAGGCCTTGGCCGCGAAGTCGAACCCGGTGTGCTCACGGCCGTACCGGGTGGCCGTGCGGGTCACGTCGTGGTTGCACAGCACCCAGGTCGCGGGGGCGCCGACGGGCGCGTGTTCGGCGAGGGTGGTGTCGATCGACGCGCGCAGCCGGGCCGCGTCCCACGGGCAGGACAGGAAGGAGAAGTTGAAGGCGGTGTGCAGTTCGTCGGGGCGCAGGTAGCGGGCGAAGCGTTCGGCGTCGGGGAGCCACACCTCGCCGACGAAGACCCCGTCGTAGGCGTCGGCGACCGCGCGCCAGGAGCGGTAGACGTCGTGGAGTTCGTCGCGGTCGACGAAGGGGTGCGGCCGCGGACGGGCGGCCAGGTCGGGCAGGTCCGGGTCCTTGGCGAGCAGGGCCGCCGAGTCGATGCGGACGCCCGCGACACCGCGGTCGAACCAGAAGCGCAGGATGTCCTCGTGCTCCTGGCGGACGGCCGGGTGGGCCCAGTTCAGGTCGGGCTGTTCGGGGGTGAACAGGTGCAGGTACCACTCGCCGTCGGGCAGCCGGGTCCACACCGGTTCGGTGGAGCCGACGAACTGTGAGGGCCAGTCGTTGGGCGGGAGTTCGCCGTCCGTCCCGCGGCCGGCCCGGAAGTGGAACAGTTCGCGCTCGGGACTCCCCGGTCCGGCGGCCAGCGCGGCCCGGAACCAGGGGTGCTGGTCGGATACGTGGTTGGGGACGATGTCGACGATCGTGCGGATGCCCGACTCCCGTGCCTCGGCGATGAGTTTCTCCGCCTCGGCGAGGGTGCCGAAGGCGGGGTCGATGGCCCGGTAGTCGGCGACGTCGTAACCGCCGTCCTTCATGGGGGACGGGTACCAGGGGCTGAACCACAAGGCGTCTACGCCGAGTTCGGCGAGGTAGGGCAGCTTGGCGCGGACGCCCGCGAGGTCGCCGGTGCCGTCGCCGTCGCCGTCGGCGAAGCTGCGGACATACACCTGGTAGATGACGGCAGAACGCCACCAGTCGCGGTCCTCGTGGTCCCCGTGGTCCTTCGGGGCATGGCTGGGCTGTCCCACGGTGCGTGCCTTTCTGTCGGAGGTCGGGCCTCAGCCCTTGGTGCCGCCCGCGCTGATCCCGGCGATGATGTGCCGCTGGAAGACGAGGAACAGCGCGACCATCGGGATGCTGGCGATCACCATCGCGGCGATGAGCACGGTGAGCTGGATGTTCTGCGACAGCTGGACCAGGGCCACACTGATGGGCTGCTTGTCGGTGTCGGAGAAGACCATCAGCGGCCACAGGAAGTCCTGCCAGACCGCGACCAGGGCGAAGATCGAGACGACCCCGAGCACCGGCCGGGACATCGGCAGCACGACCGACCACAGGATCCGCAGCTTGCCGGCGCCGTCGATCTCGGCGGCCTCCAGCACGTCCCGCGGCAGCTGGTCGAAGAACCGCTTCAGCAGGTAGAGGTTGAAGGCGTTGGCGACGGCCGGGAGCCAGATGCCGAGCGGGTCGTTCAGCAGGCTGGTGTGGATGAGCGGGAGGTCGGCGACGGTCAGGTACTTGGGTACGACCAGGGCCTGGGCCGGGACCATCAGGGTGGCCAGGATGCCGCCGAGGATCACCTTCCCGAACGCCGGTCTCAGCCTGGACAGGGCGTAGGCGGCGGCCGTGCAGAACACCAGCTGGCAGGCCCAGGCGCCGGCGGCCTGCACCACCGTGTTCCACAGGTGTTCCGGGAGCTGCATCAGGTCCCAGGCGTCGGTGTAGCCGGACAGGTGCCAGTGGGCCGGGATCAGGGTGGGCGGGGTCCGGGCGACCTCGTCCGGGGACTTCGCCGCGCCGGTCACCATCCAGTAGACGGGGAACAGGAAGGCGAGCGCGAAGAGCAGGACGACGGCGGTGAAGACGCTCCAGTAGACGGCCTTGCCGCGCGGGCGGGCCAGGGTCGCCGGGGAGATCAGGGTGCGGGTGGCGTTGCTCATCCGTCCTCCCCGGAGCGGGTCAGGCGCAGGTAGCCGGCGGAGAAGACGCCGAGCAGCACCAGGAGCATCACGCTGAGCGCGCAGGCGCCGCCGAAGTCGTTGTAGAGGAACGCGTACTTGTAGATCAGGTAGAGGACGGTGACCGTGGCGTTCTCCGGGCCGCCGCCCGTGATCACGAACGGTTCGGTGAACACCTGCATGGTCGCGATGACCTGAAGGAGCATCAGCATCAGGATGACGAAGCGGGTCTGGGGGACGGTCACGTGCCGGACGCGCTGGAGGAGGTTCGCGCCGTCGAGTTCGGCGGCTTCGTACAGTTCGCCGGGGATCGACTGGAGGGCGGCCAGGTAGATCAGGACCGTGCCTCCCATGTTGGCCCAGGTCGCCACGATCACCAGGGAGATCAGGGCGGTGTCGGTGCCGTTGGACCAGTTCGAGGTGGGCAGGTGCAGGAAGCGGAGCGTCTCGTTGGCGAGGCCGGCCCCCGGGTCGTAGAACCACTTCCACAGCAGGGCGCTGACCACCGGCGGGATCATCACCGGGAGGTAGACCACCACTCGGAAGAACGCCTTGGCGTGCCGTAGTTCGTTGAGGACCAGGGCGAGGACGAACGGGATCGCGAAGCCGACGAGCAGGGCCAGCAGGGTGAAGGTGAGCGTGTTGCGCCAGGCGGCGGTGAACTCGGGGTCGTGCAGGACCCGGGTGAAGTTGGCGGTGCCGACCCATTCGGGGGCCGAGCCCGGGGTGTACTTCTGGAAGGAGATCACGACCGCGCGGATCGCCGGATACCAGGAGAACAGGGCGAAGCAGATCAGTCCGCCGAGCAGGAAGCCGTAGGCGCGGGCCTGGTCGGCGAGGCGGCGCCGCCGCCGGTCCCCGGCCGGGGGCGGCGCCGGGACCCGTCGGGCGGCGACCGCCGCCGGGGCGGGTGGGCGTGCGGCGGTCTTCGTCATCGCGGTCAGCCCCGGGCCAGGATGCCGTCGATCTTGTCGTCGGCGTCCTTGAGGAGTTGGCCGATGTCGGCGTCCTTCTTGGTGAGGACGGCGGAGACGGTGCCGTCGAGGACGGAGTAGATCTGCTGGGCGTCCGGCGGCTCGATCTTCATCTGGAGGGACTGGTTGCCGTCCAGGAACGCCTGGTAGTTCTCCACCGGCACGTTGGCGTTGGCCTTCTTGACCTGCTGGTCCTTGGCGTCGGCGGCGCCGGTGAACAGGCGCGGCTCGGGCAGGCCGACGGGCGCGTTGTTCTTCTTGGCGCGGGCGTAGTCGCCGAGGAAGCCGTCGCCGGGGGTGAGGAACATGGAGTCGAGCCACTTCAGCCCGGCGCGGATCTGGGCCGGGCTGTCCTTCTTGTTGAACATGTAGCCGTCGCCGCCGATGAGCGTGCCCTTGCCGCCGGGCATCGGGCCGAGGGCGAGGTCCTTGTAGTTGCCGCCCTTCTCCTTCACCAGGATCGGGATGTTGTCCGGGGCGGAGAGGTACATGCCGAGCTTGCCCGCACCCATCATCTGCTGGACGTCGTTGATGACCAGCAGCTGCTTGCTGCCCATCGAGTCGTCGGTCCAGCGCATGTCGTGCAGGTTCTGGAGGACCGCGTGGCCCTGGGGGGTGTCGACGGTCGCCTTCTTGCCGTCGGCGGAGACGACGTCGCCGCCCTGGGAGTACAGCTCGGCGGTGAAGTGCCAGCCGCCCTGGTTCTGCGCGCTGTAGTCGGCGTACCCGACGGTGCCGTTGCCGAGCGCGGCGATCTTCTTGGCGTCGGCGCGGACCTCGTCCCAGGTCGTCGGCGGCTTGTCGGGGTCGAGGCCGGCCTGCCGGAAGAGCCTGCGGTTGTAGATCAGGCCCATCGAGTAGCCGGTGCGCGGGATGCCATAGACCTTGCCGTCGACGGTGTAGATGTCACGCAGCTGCTTCTGGATGGTGTCGTAGCTCTTCAGGTCCTTGAGGTACGGAGTGAGGTCGGCCGCCTGGTTGATGTCCACGACGTGCCTGGCGTCGGTGAAGTAGGTGTAGAAGACGTCCTCCATCTGGCCGCCGGCCAGTTTCGCGTCGAAGGTCTTCGGGTCCTGGCAGGGGAACGCGTCGTGTGCGACGACGTCGATGTCCGGGTGCTGCTTCTCGAAGGCGGCGATGTCCTGTTCGAAGAACGACCGGTCGACCTTGGCGCTCTTCGGCGGTTCGCAGTTGACGGTGATGCGGGTCCTGCCGCTCGCCGTGTCGTCGTCGCCCGACCCGCAGGCCGCGGCCGAGAGCGCTAGCGAGGAACAGACGCCGATCGCGACGAGAGCACGACGGTACCCGGTGCTGGACATCGGTGGACCCCCAGAGCAGGAGCGGTGGCGCCGCACCGGAACCGGTGGGCGCCGCACACTCAAGCACCGGCGCCATCGGTCCGCAAGATATCGCGCAGAATCTGTAATTATTCGACAGAGGTCGGATCTCAGGGGCGGGGCGCTTGCGCGGTGGAGCCGCGCACCACCAGCTCCGGCTCGAAGAGCAGCTCGTCGGGTGCTACGACGGTGCCGTTGACCTGCGCGTTCAGCAGCTCCACGGCCGCCCTGCCCATCGCCTCGATGGGCTGCCGGACGGTGGTGAGCGGGGGCTCGGTGCAGTTCATGAACGCCGAGTCGTCGTACCCGACGACCGACACCTGGGACGGGACGCCCAGACCCCGGCGGCGGGCCGCCCTGATCGCGCCGAGCGCGAGCGGGTCGCTGGCGCAGATGATGCCCGTGACGCCCTGGTCGATCAGCCGGGTGGCGGCCGCGTGGCCGCCCTCGATCGAGAACATGGCCCGGGCGACGTGCGCCTCGGGGAGGTCCCCCACGGCCCGCGCGGCGGCCAGCTTGCGGGCCGACGGCATGTGGTCGGCGGGCCCGAGGACGAGACCGATGCGCTCGTGGCCGAGCGAGGCGAGGTGGCGCCAGGCCTGTTCCACCGCCACCGCGTCGTCGCAGGACACGGCCGGGAAACCGAGGTGCTCGATGGCCGCGTTGACCAGCACCACCGGGATGTTGCGGTCGGCGAGCTGCCGGTAGTGGTCGTGCGGCGCGTCGGCCTGGGCGTACAGTCCGCCGGCGAACACCACGCCGGAGACCTGCTGTTGCAGCAGCAACTCCACGTAGTCCGCCTCGGACACCCCGCCCTTGGTCTGGGTGCAGAGCACCGGGGTGAGCCCGAGCTGGGCCAGTGCGCCACCGATGACCTCGGCGAACGCCGGGAAGATGGGGTTCTGGAGCTCGGGCAGCACCAGACCGACGAGGCGGGCGCGTTCACCGCGCAGCTGGGTGGGGCGCTCGTAGCCGAGGACGTCCAGAGCGGAGAGCACCGCCTGCCGGGTGGCCTCCGAGACCCCCGGCTTGCCGTTCAGCACCCGGCTGACCGTGGCCTCGCTGACCCCGACCTTCTTGGCCACTTCCGCAAGTCGTCGCGTCATGTACGCAAGAATAGCGCAACCGACGCAAGCAGTTTGCGTAACTCTGACATGGCCGGACAACTGTGCCTCAGAGATCCGCGGACCTCGGGGTGGCCGCGGCCGACGTGTACCTACGGCACTTCGAGGCGGCCGGCGCTGCCCCTGCTGCGGGAGCTACCCGGCCCGGCGCGGCTGGTCAACGCCCGCGGACGGGTGGCGGCTTCGACGGACCCGGGACAGCTGGCCGGCGCCCTGGCCAAGGGTCCGGACTTCGCGAGCGTACTGGCGACCGGCCGACCGGACGCCTTCGGCCGACTGCGTCTTGCACCCTGCCGGGGCGTACCGCTGGTGCTGGTCGCGGGCGGGCGGTGAGGTGGGGTCGGCGTGCAGGGGGCCGTGGTGTGAGGGGTGGGTGTCCGGCCCGGCGCCGTCGGCGACCTGAACGCCGACGGTGCCGGGTCAGCCTTCGGGAGCCGGGACGACGCTCAGATGGGGGCCCAGGCCACCGGCGCGGCGCGAGCGGCGCGGGGCGGTGACGGGGCGGGGAGTGGCGCGCAGCACCAGGGTGTAACGCGCGTAGCCCATGTCGAGAAGGGTCTTGGGGGTCTCGCCGACCACCCGGCACTCGGTGGCGCCCAGCATCGGATCCGGGTGTTGCAGCGGGCGGACCGCGCCGTCGAGTTGGGCGCCCTCCTCGCCGACCGCGCGCAACCAGTGCGGCAGCCCCTGCCGGAAGGCGGCCTCCATGATGGGGTCCTGGGCGATCTCCCGTCGGATCGACTGGAGATCGTGGTCGTGACCGTACCGCTCAAGGGTGGTCTTGAACTGCGCCAGCATCGGCAGGCACCAGCCGGCCTCGTGGCCGCCGAGCACCGCGCCGGCGTCGGGATGGAACAGCACGAAGCGGAGGAAGTTGTCCCCGGGCATGGCCGTGGGATGCGGGGCGACCGCACGGAAAAGTGTCTCGAACGCGCCGTTGGCGAGCACCACGTCCCAGCGGTGGTCCACCACCAGGGACGGGAACGGCAACGCGTCCAGCAGCAGCGCGTAGTCCTGGAGGTACGCCTGGCCCTCAGGACTCTCGGGGACGGGCCGCGGCGCCGGTCGCCGCCCACCTGCCTGAAATGCCATCGGGAGGTCACCCCTCTTGCCTATGCGGCCTTCTCGCGGCGTTGTGATCCTGCTGCCCCACCTGCAGTCGTGTCAACTATCGTGGCATTTCATGCCTGTTGACGGCCGAAATTGGCCACAGTTGTGGCGAGACCTGGATGTGAGTTCGAACGAACCGCTAATCTCCGGGAGGTTCCACGCCGGTGGGTCCATGGCGACCGCTTGTGAGAAACCCCTGATTCCTCTGAGAGACACAGGAGTTCTGTCGGTGACGGATGGCTACCAGGATCCGGGCGCCACGGCGACCGCCCAGCTGCCGGCCGTCGTCGCCCGCGTCACCGCGCTGGCCGACCGGCTCGGCGTGGCGCACCCCGAGGTCTTCGACATCGGCCGGCTCTCGTACGCCAGCGGTGTCCCCGAGCCGGTGGTGAGGGCACTGCTGAGCGGCCGGCCGGCCGGCGACGAGCCGGACGTCCAGGAACGCTTCCTGCAACGTCTCGACCTGCTGCGCCGCACCCGGCTCAAGCCAAACGGGCGCAAACACACCCAGCAGGAGATCGCCGACGGCGCGGGCATGTCCCGGCAGCAGGCCGGCGCCCTGCTCAACGGCGACCGGCGGCCGACCATGGAGCACTGCGACGCCCTCCAGCGCTTCTTCCGGGTGCACGCCGGCTTCCTCACCGCCGAGGACTCCGAGGCCCTCGCGGGCACGCTCCAGGGCGTCGAGCAGGAGCTGTTGCACAAGCTGGCCGACCGGGAGCGGGCCGCGGCCGCGGCCGCCGAGGACCCGCTGGAACGGCTGCTCCAGGACCACGGGGTGCGTGGCATCGCCTGGCGGGCCGCCCAGTTGCCCACCGACCAGCACCGGGACAAGGTCGCGGAATGGCTGGACATGCTCCTGGAGAGCGTCAAGCGGCCCGAGTAGTCGCGAGCCGGGCGAGCGGCGAACCGTGGGCGTCGGCGGGGGCGGGCGGCGCCGTGCGACGCGCCGGGCCGCCGTGTCGGCTCCCGTCCGGCCCGGTCACGCGTCCGCTGAGCGGGCGAACCGAGGTGCGGTCGAACCCCGTTGTCAGTGGCGGACGGCAAGCTGGGGGGTGCGCACCGCACCGGCGGTACGCCCACGCCCTTCGGGCGTGCGACCGCGACGACCGACGGGGAGACCGACCGATGCACACCGCCGTACTGACCGACCGCGAACGCACCGCCGTCCAGGCCTATCTGCGGCTGCTGCACACCGTCCGCGCGGCCTTCGACGGACCGCCCGACGGCGCCCGCCCCTTCGTGGTCCCACCCGCCGTGCTCGCCGAGGCCGAGGCGGCCCTGGCGGGCGCCGGGCTCAGGGGCAACGAGGAGGAGTTCTTCCGGCTGCTGCACGACTGGTGCCCACCCACCTGAGCCGACGGGGCACGGGCCGCTCAGGCGTGCGGTACGACCACGGCCGAGGTCAGCATGGAGTGCGCCACGCGCCAGCGGCCCTCGAAGAAGCCCAGCCGCTGCCCGCCCACTTCCGGTCCGGGGACCAGGAGGCGGGCGCGCAGGGTGCCCTGCGGCCGCTCACCGGGCTCCGGGACGAGTTCGATGTCGGCCTCCATGAAGTCCAGCCACTTGCCGGTGAGGGGGAACCACGCCTTGTAGACGGACTCCTTGGCGCTGAACAGCAGCCGGTCCCAGTGCACGTCGGGCCGTTCGGCGGCGAGCCGGTCGAGGCGCTCCTTCTCGGCGGGCAGCAGCACGGCCTCGGCGACGCCCTCGGGCAGCGCGGCGTGCGGTTCGGCGTCGATGCCGAGGGAGACGAGGTCGGTGGCGCGGACCAGGGCGGCGGCGCAGTAGCCCTCGCAGTGGGTCATGCTGCCGAGCAGCCCGTCGGGCCAGCGCGGGGCGCCGCGTTCGCCGCTCAGGACGGGCTGTGGCGGAACCCCCAGCTTCTCCATGGCGCGCCGGGCGCAGGCGCGTACGGCGGAGAACTCACGGCGCCGCTTGGGCACGGCACGCGCGACGAGCGCCGCCTCCTCCGGGTAGAGGGGGGCTTCGTGGATCGCGTCGTCACCGAGCATCTCCACGGCCACCACCGACTCCGGGAGCAGCTCCTCGATCACCGGTTCCGACCTCCATCGGCAGAATGCGGCGCAGCTCGCCCGGTGGCCGGGAGCGCTTGCGCCACTCGCGGGGATATCCCACGGAGACCTCTTCGAAGCGGACCCCGTCCAGCCAGGTGGTCCGGGGGATGTGCAGATGACCGTAGACCATGGTCGCGACGCGGAACCGGCGGTGCCAGTCAGCGGTGCGGGTGGTGCCGCACCACATGGCGAACTCCGGGTACCAGAGCACGTCCGTGGGGTGCCGGTCCAGCGGGTAGTGGCCCGCCAGCACGGTCGGCAGGTCCTCCGGCAGTTCGGCGAGCCGGCGTTCGGTGGCCTCGACCCGGGCCCGGCACCAGTCCTCGCGGGTCGGGTAGGGGTCGGGGTGCAGCAGGTACTCGTCGTTGCAGACGACGCCGGTGCCGTGCGCGTAGGTGAGGCCCTCCTCCTTGGTGGCGCAGCCGGCCGGCAGGAAGGAGTAGTCGTACAGCAGGAACAGCGGGGCCACGGCGACCGGGCCGCCCTGGCCCTCCCAGACCGGATAGGGGTCCTCGGGGGTGACCACGCCCAGTTCCCGGCAGAGCCCGACGAGGTGCTCGTAGCGGGCGACGCCGCGCAGCGTGACCGGGTCCTTGGGGTGGGTCCACAGCTCGTGGTTGCCGGGGGCCCACAGCACCTTGCTGAAGCGGCCCGCGAGCGTCTCCAGCGTCCAGCGGATGTCGGCGACGGTCTCGGCGACGTCACCGGCGACGATCAGCCAGTCCTGGTCCGTTTCCGGACGCATCTTCTGGACGAGTTCGCGATTTTCCGGGTACGAGATGTGCAGGTCGCTGATGGCCAGCAACTGCCCGGCACCGGCCGTGGACTCCACCCCGCACCCCTTCCGATCATGCCGTCGCACCCACCACAGCACATTACGCCGCCGGGGAACAAGAGGCCCTGTCGGCCTGCCGTCGCACCGTCAAGGAAACCGGCGGGGACGGCGCGGGAAAACGCGCGTGGACAGGACAGGGAAATCCGTAACACTCGCGTTGCACGCGGGGCCCCTCGGAAGCCGTATGATCCCCCCAACACCACCGCCACGAACTTCCCTTCGTACAGGGCGGTTTGGTGACCCTCCAACCACCCTGCCCGGGCACGGGCCCGCTGACCCCTGCCCGAAAACCCCGAAAGGCGGCTTTAATGCGCTCTCGCGTACGCGTCTGGCTCAACCGCACGTACGCGGAGAACGTGTTCTTCATGGAGCAGCTGCGGAGAAATCCCAGCGACCGGGCGGTCGAGATCCATGCGACGCACGGTGACGCCGACTCCCCCGTGCTGGCCGCCGCGGACACCGCCGACCTGGAGCCGGAGGGCCTGTCCCCGGCGGGCTACGTCGAGTACGCGCTCGACCAGTGCAGGCGCCGTGGCATCGATGTCTTCGTGCCCCGGCTGCACCAGTCGACCATCGTGGCCCACCGGGCGGACTTCGAGGCGGCCGGTACGGCGCTGCTCGCGCCGACGCCGGAGGGCACCGCCGTCTTCGAGGACAAGGCGACCGCCTACGACGCGGTCAGCTCGGTGGGGGTTCCGGTGCCGCCGTGGTTCCGGGTTCGCACGGCGGACGAACTGGTGTCCGCGGTCGAGGATTTGGAGGCGGGTGGGCACAAGGCGTGCTTCAAGCCGGCCACCGGTGCGGGTGGCGTGGGATTCCGTGTGATCACCCGCGCCCCCTTCTCGCTCTTCCACCTCAACGGGTTCCCCGGGCCGCACGTCCAGCTCGACCTGGTCGTGGACGCGCTGCGGCAGGCCGAGCACCCGGTGAACTGGCTGGTGATGCCGCGCCTTGAGGAGCCGGAGGTGTCCGTGGACTGCCTCACCGGACCGGACAACCGGCTCCGGCTGGCCGTGGGCCGGACGAAGAAGGGCCGCCGGCGCGGCTTCACGCTGGACGAGCAGTGGCTGGAGCCGGCGCGGATCATCGCCGAGGGCTTCGGGCTGCACTACCTCTCCAACATCCAGTTCCGGATGTTCGGTGACAGGCCGGTGCTGCTCGACGTGAACACGCGCCCTGCGGGCGGCCTGCACCAGCTGTCGCTGTGCGGGGTCAACGCCCCGTGGGCCGCTGTGCAGTTGGCGTTGGGCGAGGACCCCGGGGTGATCGAGCCGCCGTTCCTGGGACAGGACTACGCGGTGGTGTCGGGGCCGAAGCCGGTGCTGCCGTCGGTGCCCGTGCAGCGGGAGGAGGCCGACGTGGTGCTGGCGCCGACGTTGCCCGTGGAAGTGGAGTCGGTCGACGCCGCGGCCGCGGTGTTGCCGCTCTAGGCAGTGACCGCACGGTGGCGCCGGCAGGTGCCGCAGGGCGCGCCGGGTCGTCGGGCGGCGGCCCGGTGGGTGCGGGAGGCCGTGCGGCAGGTGGCGGCGAGAGCTTCGTGGGCCCAGTGCACATGAGCAGCAGACCGCGGTACCGCGGAACGTGCGGCAAGGTGGGCGTGTGCACCGCCGACGCCGACTTGACCGGCTCCGGGAATGCGCCGCCGACGCCTGGCGCCGACCGACGGCGCCGGTGAAGCGGTCGGGTCCGTCGGCGCCGACGAGGTCATCGGCCACACCGCGACCACCGTGACCGAGAGGGTGACCGAACCGGTCTGGATGCCCGCCCCCGGCGACGAGGAGCGCGACGGGCGGGGCATCGGCCTGCAAGGTCGTCGTCCCGTCCGCCACGGGTCGCAGGCCGGCGAACGGCGGCCACACCGATGGAGTCGCGGCGGAGTCGCCCCGCCGGTCCGGCCCCATTTCCGTTCGCCTCCTTGACAGGCGGATTGGTCCATACCAACTTGGTTGCGCACCCCCTGCACTCGCACACCCTGCACTCGCACCTCGTGCACTCCCGAACACCCCCATCCCCTCAGGGAGATCGCGTGCGCAACCCACTCAGACGCTCCAGACACCGGCTACTCGCCCTGCTCGGATCCGCCGCCCTCGCGCTCGCCGGGGCCATCGCGCTGCCCGGTACCGCGCAGGCGGCCAACGTTCTCTCCAACCCCGGCTTCGAGTCGGGGAGTCTGTCGCCCTGGTCCTGCTCCGGGAACCTCGGCTCGGTCGTCTCCTCACCGGTGCACAGCGGCTCCAAGGCCCTTGCCGGGGCCGCGAGTTCCAGTGACAACGCCCAGTGCACCCAGACCGTCGCCGTGCAGCCCGGTACGACGTACTCGCTCAGCGGCTGGGTCCGCGGTTCGTACGTCTACCTCGGGGTGACCGGCGGCGCCTCGACCTGGACGACCTCGGCGTCCCAGTACAGCCAGCTGACCGTCTCCTTCACCACCGGCGCCACGCAGACCAGCGCCCAGATCTACGTCCACGGGTGGTACGCCCAGGGCACCTACTACGCCGACGACATCAGCCTCGACGGGCCCGGCGGCAGCTCCGACACCCAGGCGCCGACCGCGCCCACGAACCTGACCTCGACCGGCAAGACCTCGTCGAGCGTGTCCCTGTCCTGGTCGGCGGCGACGGACAACGTCGGCGTCACGGCGTACGACGTCTACCGCGGGTCGACCCTGGCGACGAGCGTCTCCGGGACCTCCGCCACGGTGAGCGGGCTCGCGGCGAGCACGGCCTATACCTTCACGGTGAAGGCGCGGGACGCGGCCGGGAACGTGTCGGCCGCGTCCAACGCGGTGTCGGTGACCACCAGCGCGGGCACCGGCGGCGGGACCGGGTTCAAGCAGGCCGCGCCCTACCTCTTCGAGGGCTGGGGCGACCCGCCGAGCCCGTCCACCGTGATGAGCGCGACCGGCATCAAGAACTTCACCATGGCCTTCGTGCTGGACTCGGGCGGCTGCACCCCGGCCTGGGACGGCAGCAGGGCGCTCACCGGAGGCGTCGACCAGACCGCGATCAACCAGATCCGGGCGGCCGGCGGTGACATCACCCCGTCCTTCGGCGGCTGGCAGGGCAGCAAGCTCGGCGCCAACTGCTCCTCCGCGAGCGCGCTGGCCGGGGCGATCCAGAAGGTGGTCGACGCCTACGGTCTCAAGTCC